>JAEWJD010000028.1 GCA_023386765.1 Pseudomonadota bacterium
GGCCTGGGCCGGCGCGATACCGTCGAGCTCCGGCTGCAGCGGGGCGGCGCTGGGCGCCTCGGCGGGGGCTGCGGCAGCGTCGGCGGCTTCACCCGAGGGGAAGCTCAGAATCGCTGCGGGGCGAGTCGGCATCTTCGGAAGCGGCATGAGGGTCGATCTCCTGTGTGGGCCTGCTGAAATGGCGGTACGTGGGGGCGCTGGTGGATCAACCGATACTCTGGGCCGCCTGGAGCACTTCCTTGGCGTGACCCGGGACCTTGACCCCGCGCCATGCCTGCACCAGAACGCCCTGGGCGTCGATCAGAAACGTGCTGCGCTCGATTCCACGTACCTGTTTGCCATACATATTCTTCTGCTTCATGACGCCGAACAGATTGCACACGGCTTCGTCGGTGTCGGCGATCAGGGGGAAGGGCAGTTCGTGCTTGGTCTTGAAGTTCTCGTGCGACTTGAGTGAATCGCGCGAGACGCCGATCACGATGGCGCCGCTGGTCAGGAAGTCCGCGTGCAGATCGCGGAAGTCCTGGCTTTCGGTGGTGCAGCCAGGCGTGTTGTCCTTGGGGTAGAAATACAGCACGACGGTACGGCCCTGGCATTGCTCAAGGCTGATGGGGCCGATGGTGCTCTCTGCGCTGAACTGGGGCGCGGGCTTGCCGATGATGGCAGTCATGCGGGAAGGTCTCCGTGGGTGGGCAGCAGGGCGACGACCACGCGCCGGCCTTCCGCCATCAGGATGTTGTAAGTACGGGCGGCAGCCTGGGTGTCCATCACTTCGACGCCCACCCCGGCAATCAGCAGCGGGGTCAGCAGGCTGGGCGCAAGCAGGCGCTGGCGCAGCCCGGTGCCGACGATCAGGACTTCCGGAGTGCGCTCGGTGCGCTGCAGACCCGGCGTTTCGGGTGCGTCCAGGAAAGCCAGCGGATCGGCGGGGGCGGCCACCAGGCCGGCGGCCTGCTGAAGATGGGCGGCGGTGATGTCGGTGGCGCCGTGCACGGGCCACTCGGCGACGTCGCCCTCGGGGCCGAAGGCGACCGAGTGGGAATACTTGATCTTGTTGACCTCAACGTAGTCTTCGCCATAGGCGGTGACGGTGTTGAGCGTCGTCGCAGGGTCGGTATGCAGCTTCAATAAATACTCCGGCTAGACGTGTCCCATGATAGCGCATCGGACTTTCTGCATGTTGCTGCAGATCCACTCGCAGTCGGGGGACGGAACCTACGGCATTTGCCGGGCAGGCGGGCTTGCGATAGATTACAAGGTTTTGTTGCACTGCAAGCGCGCGGCAGCCGATTTTCCCCGCCTCGCGTCATTCCTTTACCCCGCCCTCGCCACTTAGGATCCATCCCATCATGAGGAAGTTCTCCCGCATTGAGCGCCTGCCGCCCTACGTTTTCAACATTACCGGTGAGCTCAAGATGGCAGCACGGCGGCGCGGGGAGGACATCATCGACATGTCGATGGGCAACCCCGACGGGCCCACCCCCAAGCATATCGTCGACAAGCTGGTCGAGGCGTCCACCCGCCCGACCACCCATGGTTATTCGGTGTCGCGCGGCATTCCGCGTCTGCGCAAGGCCATCTGTGACTGGTATCTGCGCCGTTATGACGTCGAGCTGGATCCCGATTCCGAAGCCATCGTCACCATCGGCTCCAAGGAAGGCCTGGCTCACCTGATGCTGGCCACCATGGACCGCGGCGATACCGTGCTGGTGCCCAACCCGAGCTATCCCATCCATATCTATGGCGCGGTTATCGCCGGTGCCAACATCCGCTCGGTGCGCATGACCCCGGGCGTGGACTTCTTCGAGGAACTGGAGCGCGCCGTGCGCGAATCCATTCCCAAGCCGAAGATGATGATCCTCGGCTTCCCCAGCAACCCGACCGCGCAATGCGTCGACCTGTCGTTCTTCGAGCGCGTGGTGGCGCTGGCCAAGGAACATGACATCCTGGTGGTGCACGACCTGGCCTATGCCGACATCTGTTTTGACGGTTATGTGGCGCCGTCCATCATGCAGGTGCCGGGCGCGCGCGATGTGGCCGTCGAATTCTTCACCATGAGCAAGAGCTACAACATGGCGGGCTGGCGTATCGGCTACATGTTGGGCAATCGCGAACTGGTGAGCGCCCTGGCGCGCATCAAATGTTATCACGACTACGGCACCTTCACGCCGATCCAGGTGGCCTCGATTGCGGCCCTGGACGGCCCGCAGGATTGCGTGTCGGAAATCGTGCAGCAGTATCAGAGCCGTCGCGACGTATTGGCGCGCGGCCTGCATGAAGCCGGTTGGAATGTGGAGATTCCGAAGGCGTCCATGTACATATGGGCGCAGATCCCAGAACCCTACAGGGCAATGGGCTCTTTGGAGTTTGCCAAGCGTATCCTGTCGGATGCGAAAGTGGCCGTCTCTCCCGGGATCGGCTTCGGCGAGTATGGCGACGATTATGTCCGCTTCGCTCTTATCGAGAACGAGCAGCGCACCCGACAGGCGGTGCGCGGCATCAAAGATATGTTCCGCAAGGACGGTTTGTTGAAATGAATCCGATGAAGGTAGGTTTGTTGGGGCTGGGCGTCGTGGGCGGCGGCACGTGGAGCGTGCTGACCCGTAACGCCGAGGAAATTGCGCGCCGCGCCGGGCGTCGCATCGAAGTCAGCCGTATCGCCGTGCGCGATGTGGCCAAGGCGCGTGCCCGGGTGGGCGAGGGCGTGGAGATCTCGACCGACGTGCACGGTCTGGTGCGCGATCCCGAGGTGGATATCGTGGTCGAGCTGATCGGCGGCGATACCTTGGCCCGTGAGCTGGTGCTCGAAGCGATTGCCAATGGCAAACATGTGGTCACGGCCAACAAGGCGTTGCTGGCCAAGCATGGCAATGAGATTTTCGCCGCCGCTTCCGAACGTGGCGTGATGGTGGTTTTCGAGGCCGCCGTGGCCGGTGGCGTGCCCATCATCAAGGCGATCCGCGAGGGCCTGACGGCCAACCGCATCCAGTGGGTGGCCGGCATCATCAACGGCACCACCAATTTCATTCTCTCGGAAATGCGTTCGCGCGGGCTGCCGTTCGCCGAGGTGCTGGCCGAGGCACAACGCCTGGGCTATGCCGAAGCCGATCCGACGTTCGACGTCGAGGGCGTGGATGCAGCCCACAAGCTGACGCTGCTGGCTTCGCTGGCCTTCGGCATTCCGGTGCAGTTCGAGCGTGCCCACATCGAAGGGATCTCGCAGCTGGCCCAGGAAGACATTGCCCATGCCGAGCGCCTGGGCTATCGCATCAAACTGCTGGGGATCACCAAACGCTGCCCCAACGGCATCGAGCTGCGCGTGCATCCGGCCCTGGTGCCGGCCGAGCGGCTGTTGGCCAATGTCGAAGGCGCGATGAACGCGGTGCTGGTTTCCGGCGATGCGGTCGGCCCGACGCTGTATTACGGCCAGGGTGCCGGTGAAGAACCGACCGCCTCGGCCGTGGTGGCCGACCTGGTGGACGTCACGCGTCTGCACACGGCCGATCCAGGCAACCGCGTGCCGCACCTGGCCTTCCAGCCCGACGCGATGTCGGACACCCCTATCCTGCCCATCGAGGAGGTCAACACCTCCTACTATCTGCGCCTGCGCGTGGAAGACCGTCCGGGCGTGCTGGCCGATATCGCCCGCATCCTGGCTGATCGCGGCATTTCGATCGGTTCGATGATCCAGGAACCCTCGGCCACCGAAGGTGCCGATATCATCTTCCTGACCCACGAAGCGCTCGAAGGCAATGTGAACCAGGCCATCGAGTGCATCGAGGCGCTGCCCTTCGTGCGTTCGAAGGTGACGCGTCTGCGTATGGAGAATCTCACGTGAAATATGTGTCCACCCGTGGCGGCATGGCGCCGCAGGCCTTCTCGGACATCCTGCTCGAGGGCCTGGCGCCCGACGGCGGGCTGGCCATGCCCGAGTCGCTGCCCCAGATCGACGCCGCGACGCTGGCGTCCTGGCGCGGCCTGTCCTATGCGGAGCTGGCCTGCGAGGTGCTGTCGCGCTTTGCCACCGACATCCCCCGCGAGGATCTGGCCCGCCTGACCCAGGCGGCCTACAACGACAAGGTGTTCTCCAGCGAGGACATCGTGCCGCTGCGCCCGTTGGCCGGCGGGCTGCAACTGCTGGGGCTGTCCGAAGGCCCGACGCTGGCCTTCAAGGACATGGCGATGCAGTTCCTCGGCCAGGTGTTCGAGTACGTGCTGACCCGTCGCGGGACCACGCTGAACATCGTCGGCGCTACCTCGGGCGACACCGGTTCGGCCGCTGAGTACGCGCTGCGCGGCAAGCAAGGGATCGGGGTGTTCATGCTCTCGCCGCATGGCCGCATGAGCGCCTTCCAGCGTGCCCAGATGTACTCGTTGCAGGATGAGAATATCCACAACCTGGCCGTCAAGGGTGTGTTCGATCAGGCGCAGGATATCGTGAAGGCGCTGGCCGGCGATCTGGCCTTCAAGAGCCGTTATCGTATCGGGGCGGTCAATTCCATCAACTGGGCGCGCATCGCTGCCCAGGTGGTGTATTACTTCCATGGCTGGCTGCGCGCCACCACGCAGGCCGGGCAGGAGGTCTCGTTCGCGGTGCCTTCCGGCAACTTCGGCAATATCCTGTCTGGGCACATCGCGCGCAGCATGGGCCTGCCCATCCGCCGCCTGGTGCTGGCGACCAACGAGAACAACGTCCTGGAAGAGTTCTTCCGTACCGGCGTATATCGTCCGCGCAGCCCGAACCAGACCTATGCGACGTCCAGCCCGTCGATGGATATTTCGCGCGCATCCAACTTCGAGCGCTTCGTCTACGACCTGGTCGGCCGTGATGGCGAGCGGGTGCGTGCCTTGTGGGCCGAGCTGGCCGACAAGGGCAGCTTCGATCTGTCGGCGCACCAGGGGGCGTTTGCCGAGCAGTACGGCTTCGTGGCGGGGCAGAGCTCGCACGAGGACCGTGTCGGCACGATTCGCAATGTGTTCGATGAAACGGGCGTGCTGATCGACCCCCACACCGCCGACGGCGTGAAGGTGGCGCGCGAGTACATCGAGCCGGGCGTGCCCATGCTGGTGCTCGAGACGGCCTTGCCGGCGAAATTCAGCGAAACCATCGAGGAGGCCCTGGGCCGCCCGGTGCCGCCGCCCGCCGAGTTGGCTGATCTGGAGTCCTTGCCGCAGCGGGTCACGGTGATGGATTGCGACCTGCAGCAGGTGCGCGCTTTCATCGAGGCGCATGCCAAGGTCTGATTACCAGCCTGCGTCTGCCTGTCAAGACCCCGCCCGTCCCCGGGCGGGGTTTTTTTATTCGGTATGTTACGTGGGCCATGGTCGGCCCTGCCTTTGATTACAGCCGTTCGCAATTTCCCGACAACCCGTCACGGCCTGGGCCGTCGATCCCCCCTACAGTGGTCAGACGTAGAACTCAGGAGGAAATGCCATGAAACGGATTTTTCTGCTCCCGGCTGCGGCTGGCTTTGCCCTGTTGGCCGCATGTTCTTCGCCTTCGGTGATCGAGCGTGAGGATGGCAGTCAGGTGATCACGCCGGATACACCGAAATACGACGAGGATTCGGGGATGTATGAAACCGAGCGCGATGGACGCAAGGTCCAGATCAACAAGGACGACGTCAAGTCGATCGAGGAAGTGAAATAAGCCCCTGGCCGGCGGCATCTTGCCGCCGGCCAGGG
>JAEWJD010000048.1 GCA_023386765.1 Pseudomonadota bacterium
TCATCGTCGCGGTACAGCACGCGTGCCCCCTGGGCCCGGTGCGTGGCCAGCAGGGGGTGATGCCCGTCGGTGGCGAAGTAGGTGATGCGGCCCGGGCAGGCACCGGCCATTGCGGCGACCAGCGGGTCGGCGGCATTGAGCACCGCCATCCCGCCGTCGCGCACATATTGCACGATGACCTGCTTGACGCGTGCCAACTCGTCGATCGTACCGATATGCCCGAGGCCCAGGTGATCGCCCATGCCCAGATTGGTGACCACCGCCACGTCGCAGCGGTCAAAGGCAAGCCCTTCGCGCAGGACGCCACCGCGCGCGGTCTCGAAGACAGCGGCGTCTGCGTCCGGGTGCAGCAGGATGCGGCGTGCACTGCGCGGACCGCTGCAATCGCCGGTGTCGATGCGGCGCTTGCCGATATACACGCCATCGGAGTTGGTCATACCCACGCAGCGCCCGTTCATGCCCAGCAGATGCGCGGTCAGGCGCACCGTGGTCGTCTTGCCGTTGGTGCCCGAGACGGCCACGACCGGGATGCGGGCGTCCTCGCCATCGGCAAACATCTGGCCGATGATGGCTTCTCCGACAGCGCGTCCCTTGCCGAATGACGGCGTCAGGTGCATGCGCAGGCCAGGGGCGGCATTGACCTCGACCACGCCGCCGTGCTGGGCTTCCAGGGGCAGGTGGACCGACTCGGCCACCACGTCCACGCCGCAGATGTCGAGCCCGATCATGCGGGCTGCCGTCACGGCGCGTGCGGCCATTTCGGGGTGAACTTCGTCGGTCACGTCGGTGGCTGAACCGCCGGTGCTGAGGTTGGCATTGTTGCGCAGCACGACCAGGGTGCCGGCTGGCGGTACGCTGCCCGGTTCATATCCCTGTTTCTGCAGCACGCCCAGCGCGATGTCGTCCAGCCGGATCTTGGTCAGCGAGGTGGCGTGGCCATCGCCGCGCAAGGGGTCGGTGTTGACCTGCTCGACCAGCTCGGCAATGCTGTGCAGGCCGTCGCCGGTGACCTGGGGCGGATCGCGTCTGGCGGCGGCCACCAGGGTCTGGCCAACCACCAGCAGGCGGAAATCGTGCCCGGGAATGTAGCGCTCGACGATGACTTCGTCGCTGATCTGGGCGGCCGCTTCATAGGCAGCGAGCACGCGCTCGCGGGTGTCGATGTTGACGGCCACGCCGCGCCCCTGGCTGCCGTCGCGCGGCTTGACCACCACCGGACCTGCCAGCATCTGCGCGGCCTCCCAGGCGGCTTCGGCGCTATCGACGCTGCGGCCCATGGGGACCGGTACGCCGGCGGCATCGAGCAGCATCTTGGTGAGGTCCTTGTCCTGGGCAATGGCCTCGGAGATGGCGCTGGTGTGGTCGGTTTCGGCGGCCTGGATGCGGCGTTGACGGCTGCCCCAGCCGAATTGCACCAGGCTGCCGTGCGTCAGGCGGTGATACGGGATGCCACGGGCCACGGCCGCGTGCACGATCGAGCCGGTTGAAGGGCCCAGGCGGATGTCTTCATCCTGTTCGCGCAGGCGGGCCAGCGCTTGGGACAGATCGAAGGGCAGGTCCTGGCGCGCGGCCTCGATCAGCGTTTCGGCCAGCTCGAGCGCCAGACGCCCGACTTCTTCCTCGCTGTACTCGACCACCACCTGGTAGACCCCGGGCTCCGCCGTGGCCGAGGTGCGTCCGAAGGTGACCGGGCAACCGGCGTGCGCCTGCAATGCCAGGGCAATGAGTTGCAGCATGTGCGCCATGGAAACGGCCCCCCCATGGCCCTCGGGCCGTAGCAGACCGATCTGGGGCAGGCGGGCGCGCAGGCGCGCTTCGAAGTCGGCGATGCCGTCGATGGCGCACTCGGTTTCGGAGCAGGTGACGACCGCCTCGATGGCGGTATTGCGGCTCCAGAGATTGGGGCCGCGAAGGGCGCGGATTCGGGAGACTTCCATAGGGGTCTTGGGCGTCCAAAAGGGCACCGCCAGGGGGCGGTGCCGGCGATAAGGGGCTGGGTTCTAGATCTGGGTCCAGCGGCGGACCTGTTCCATGGTCGGGCCGGAGGCGGCTTCATCGGTCTGCAGCAGGATGAAGTCTTCCGGGGCGGCGGCGAACAAGGCCTGATCGATGGCGCGCCCGTGGTCGGGCTCGTCGATGACCTGGGGGGCGCGGCTGCTTTCGTTCAGGCCCTGGCGCAGCAGTGCACGCGCCTGGCCGGGCGGGCGCCGGCTGGTCACGGTGGTGTCGTCATACAACACCACCCGGTCGAACAGTTCGCCCAGCAGGCGGCCCTGTTCGACCAGATCGACGTCGCGGCGATCGGCGCCGGCGGCATAGACGGCCACGCGGCGGCGGGCCGGAAAACGCGGCACGGCCGCCGCCAGGGCGCGCAGGCCGGCAGCGTTGTGCACGTCATCGACCACGGCGGTCACGTCTGCGCGCTGGAAGACGGTGAACTGCCAGGGCGCTTCGGCATGGTCGATCTGGAACGTCTCGATGCCGGCGCGGATCACCGCCACCGGCAGGTCGAGCGCCCAGGCCGCCGCCACGGCAGCCAGCACGTTCTCGGTCTGGAAGTCGACCCGCCCGCCATGCGTGAGCGGCACGGCGTCGATCGCGGCCAGGCGTTCCTCATCGGCGCCGCGTGCCAGCATGATCTGGCCATCTCGCGCGAATACAGCGCGATGGCCCCGCTGGCGGTGCTCCTGCATGACCGGCAGAGTCGGGTCGATGGCGAAGAACAACACTTCGCCATCGCACAGCTCGGCCATCTCCACGACGCGTGGGTCGCGCGCATTGAGCACGGCCGCGCCGCCCGGCAGGACCACGTCGATCTGGGTGCGGAAAATGTTGAACAGGCGGTCGGTTTCCTGGATGTCGAAGTCGCCCAGGTGATCGCCTTCGTCGATATTCGTGACCACGCCGACCTGACAACGGTCATAGGCCAGTCCCTGCCCCAGGATCACGGCGCTGTCATTCTCGATGACGGCCGCCTCGACGTTGCGGTTCATGAGCACCCGGCGTCCGGTGGTCCAATTGGCGCCGTCGCCTTTCTGCACCCAGCGCTGGCCCAGGTACAGGCCGTCGCTGCAGGCCAGGCCGGTCTGCTTGCCCGACAGATGCAGCAATCGCGCGACCAGGCGTGCAACCACGGTCTTGCCATTGGTGCCGGTCACGCCCACGACCGGGATGCGGCCGTCGTCGCCGGCGGGGAACAGATGGTCGACGATGGCCTGCCCCACCGGACGCGGCTGTCCGTCTGCCGGCTTCAGGTGCATCAGCAATCCGGGCCCGGCATTGACTTCCACGATGGCGCCGCGCTGTTCGGCCAGCGGGCGCGAAATATCTTCGGCCACGAGATCCACCCCCGCGATGTCCAGGCCGACCGCCCTTGCGGCCAGCGACACGAGCTCGGCGGTGTCCGGATGCACCCGGTCGGTGACGTCGAAGGCCACGTTGCCGCTGCGCTGCACCAGCACGCGTTGTCCGGCGGCGGGTACGCTATCGGCCTGCAGTCCCTGGCGGGCAATCTCCAGGCGCGCAGCCGAGTCCAGCCGCACCGGGTTGAGCGGGTGGTCTTCGCTGCGGCCACGACGGGGGTCGGTGTTGATCTGGCTGTCGATCAGTTCGCGCACGCTGCCCTGGCCGTCGCCGACCACCCAGGCGGGCTCGCCTGCCGCCGCAGCGACCAGACGTCCTCCCACCACCAGCAGGCGGTGTTCGTTACCGGGGACGAATCGCTCCACGATGACGCCGCTGCCCTCGTCGACGGCCACGGCATAGGCTGCCTCGACCTCTTCGCGCGAGGCGAGATTGGTGAACACGCCACGGCCGTGGTTGCCATCGTAGGGTTTGACCACCACCGGCAGCCCGATGTGCTGGGCCGCCTCCCAGGCCTGTGCGGCGCTGTCGACCCGCTCGCCTTCGGGTACCGGGACGCCGCAGGTTTCCAGGATGGATTTGGTCAGGTCCTTGTCGCGCGAAATGCCTTCGGCGATGGCGCTGGTGCGGTCCGTTTCGGCAGTCCAGATACGCCGTTGGCGCGCGCCGTAACCAAACTGCACCAGATTGCCTTCGAACAGGCGGGTGTAGGGGATGTCACGGTCATCGGCGGCATCCACGATGCAGGCGGTGCTGGGGCCGAGGCAATGGCGGTCCACCAGACGGCGCAGGTGGGCGACGGCCGTCTCCACGTCGAAAGGGCGGTCCTCGATGGCGGCCATCACCAGGTCGCGCGCGGTGTCCAGCGCGGCCCGGGTGACGGTCTCGTGCCAGGCGCGCACCACCACTTTGTAGACGCCGCGCGTGGATGTCTCGCGCGCCTTGCCGAAGCCGCCCGGCAGGCCGGCCAGGTTCTGCAGCTCCAGGGTGACGTGCTCGAGAATATGGCCGGGCCAGGTGCCTTCTCGCAACCGTTGCAGAAAACCGCCACGCACCCCAGGGCTGCAGCGGTGCTCGATCAGCGAGGGCAGCCAGGCTGTCAGGCGTTCGTAGAAACCGGGGATGACGTTGGAGGGGTAATCCTCCAGCTCCCCGATGTCTACCCAGGCCTCAAGCACCGGGCGGTAGGTCCAGATGTTAGGGCCGCGCAGGGCCACGACATCGAGGAATTCAATGTCTTTTTTCTTCATGGTGGGAGAGAAGGGGGGATGTGGACGCTTGACGGTGCGAAGACCCGGCCTGGAGTCGGTCGGGGGGCACTCGGGGAGACAGCTCAAGCGCTTGCTGGCGGGGTTATTTCCTGCATTGGAAATTGTCTTTTCGGCTGCTACTATACGCCGCCTTTACGCCTAATTGCACTCGCGTTGTTGTAAAGAAAGGACATGCCGAAACCCTTGATCGGGAGGAGCTGTTCTCGCGGGCCGATGGTCGGAATCGAAACCTGTTCGAATGACATTGCTCGACCTTGAAAGCCGCCCCTCGGGGCGCGAGCTGCCCTCACGGTGGCAGGACGCGGTACAGGCTCGTCTGCAGCCGCGCGAAACCGTGCTGGCGTGGCTGGAAACAGACCTCGATGCCAGGCTTTGCTTTCATCCTGGGTTGCTGGTGCTGACCGACCGGCGATTGCTGGCGCAGGCGCCACAGGCTGCGGACTGGCAGGTTTTTG
This sequence comes from Pseudomonadota bacterium, assembly GCA_023386765.1. Classification (GTDB taxonomy): domain Bacteria; phylum Pseudomonadota; class Gammaproteobacteria; order Burkholderiales; family Burkholderiaceae_B; genus Bordetella. The sequence goes on from JAEWJD010000048.1 coordinate 5,090, forward strand.
CGCGCCAGCCGGGCCAGTCCTTGACGCTGCTGGATCACGCCGGCGCGGCCAGCCTCACGCTGGAGGGCCCGTCCGGGCGCCTGGCGCAGTGGCGGTTCACGCTGGGCCACAACCCGGCCGCGATCAAGCTGGTGACCCTGTTCGACAGCCTGCAGGCGCCGGTGTTGCCGGCGGACAACGCCGATCCCCGGCTGTGCCCGACCTGTCAGGAGCCTTTGCCGGCCCAGGAAGAGCACTGCCCGGCCTGTCGCGAGGCCCCGCAGGCTGCGACAGGATGGGCCTTGCTGCGGTTGTGGCGCTTTGCCCATCCGTACCGGCTGCCCTTGATCAGCGGTTTTGTGCTGACCGTGCTGGCGACGGCCGCCACGCTGGTGCCGCCCTACCTGACCATGCCCCTCATGGACGATGTGCTGATCCCGTTCCAGAACGGCGAGGCGATCGATTACGGCAAGGTGCAGCTTTACTTGGGCGGCCTGCTTGCCTCAGCCCTGGTGGCATGGGTGCTGGGATGGGCGCGCACCTATCTGTTGGCCAAGGTCAGCGAGCGCATCGGCGCGGACCTGCGTACCACCACCTACGCTCACTTGCAGACACTGTCGCTGGAGTATTTCGGTGGCAAACGCACGGGTGATCTCATGTCGCGCATCGGCAGCGAGTCGGATCGCATCTGCGTCTTTCTCTCGTTGCATCTGCTCGATTTCGCCACCGACGTGCTGATGATCGTGATGACGGCCCTCATCCTGTTCACGATCAATCCCTGGCTGGCCCTGGTGACGCTGGCGCCGCTGCCGCTCATCATGTGGCTGATCCACGTGGTGCGCGACCGCCTGCGCCACGGCTTTGAGAAAGTGGACCGCATCTGGTCGGAGATCACCAACGTGCTGGCCGACACCATTCCCGGCATCCGGGTGGTCAAGGCATTCGCCCAGGAACATCGCGAGGTGCAGCGCTTTCGCGAGGCCAACAACCGCAACCTCGAGGTCAATGACCGCGTCAATCGGGTCTGGTCGCTATTCACGCCCACCGTCACCCTGTTGACCGAGATCGGTCTGTTGGTCGTCTGGATCTTCGGCATCTGGCAGGTATCCCAGAAGCAGATCACTGTGGGCGTGCTGGCAGCGTTTCTGGCCTATATCGGGCGCTTCTATACACGCCTGGACTCGATGAGTCGCATCGTCTCCGTGACCCAGAAAACGGCCGCCGGGGCCAAGCGCATCTTTGACATCCTGGATCATGTATCCAGCGTGCCGGAGCCGGTCAAGCCGCAGCCCCTGCCGCAGGTGCAGGGCCGCATCGAGTTACGCGATGTCGGGTTCCGCTACGGCAACCGCTCGGTCATGCGCGATATGAATCTCGCCATCGCGCCGGGCGAGATGATCGGGCTGGTGGGTCACAGCGGTTCGGGAAAAAGCACGCTGGTCAATCTCATCTGCCGCTTCTACGACGTCACCGAAGGCGCGGTGCTGGTCGACGGCAAGGACATCCGCTCATTGCGCGTGGCGGACTACCGGCGTCATATCGGCCTGGTGCTGCAGGAGCCTTTCCTGTTTTTCGGCACCATCGCCGACAACATTGCCTATGGACGGCCGGAGGCTTCCCGCGAGGAAATCATGGCGGCGGCGCGTGCCGCGCATGCCCATGAGTTCATCCTGCGGCTGCCGCAAGGCTATGACTCGCTGGTGGGGGAACGCGGCCAGGCACTGTCGGGCGGAGAGCGCCAACGCATCTCGATCGCGCGCGCACTGCTGATCGACCCGCGCATTCTGATTCTCGATGAAGCCACGTCCTCGGTGGATACCACCACCGAGAAAGAGATCCAGAAAGCGCTCGATAATCTGGTGCGCGGGCGCACCACCATCGCTATCGCCCATCGTTTGAGCACCCTGCGGCGGGCCGACAGGCTGGTGGTGCTGGATCGGGGCCAGATCGTGGAGCAGGGCCCGCACGAGGCCTTGATGGCGCGGCAGGGGGCTTACTACCGTCTCTATCAGGCGCAGTTGCGCAACAATGAGAACCTGCCAGGCGAGCCGGCCGGTGACGAGGCCGCCTGAGCGAGCAGACCGTGATGACCAAAGCATTTGAACTGCAGCGCAATGCCCAGGGGCGTTTGGTGCTATTGCTTGAAGGGCAGGCCTACGAAGGCATCGTACCGGTGCGCGCTTTCCCGATCAGCGCGCCCGGGCAGGGCCTGGCGCTGATGACGGCCGAGGGGCATGAGGCTTTGTGGCTGGAGGAACTGGGTCAGGCCTCCGCCGAGGCGCGCGCGCTGATCGAAGAGGAACTGGCCGCACGCGAGTTCATGCCTGAGATCCAGCGCTTGCTGTCCGTGTCGACCTATGCCACGCCCTCGACCTGGCGCGTGGCCACCGACCGGGGCGAGACCGAGTTCGTGTTGCGCGGTGAAGAGGATATCCGGAGGCTGAGCGGCCCGACCCTGCTGATTTCGGACATGCATGGCATCCATTACCTGATTCGCGATGCCCAGGCGCTGGACCGCCACAGCCGCAAGCTGCTGGATCGCTTTCTCTAGCCCGCCTGTCCATCCCCCTGGCGCAGCGGGGTATGGCGGGCCAGATCGTCCAGGTATTCATTGACGGCCGCCGTCTCGTGCTGCAGGAAATCATCCACGGCGGCAGTGAAGCGCGCATCGGCGAGCCAGTGAGCCGACCAGGTGGGCGTGGGCATCAGGCCGCGGGCCATCTTGTGCTCGCCCTGCGCGCCTCCTTCGAATCGTGCCAGCCCGTGCCCGATGCAGTATTCGATGGCCTGCAGGTAGCACGTCTCGAAGTGCAGGCCCGGTACATAAGTGGTGGCACCCCAATAACGCCCGTACAGGGTATCGGCCGAGCACAGGTTGAGCGCGCAGGCCAATGGTTCGCCCTCTTTCTCGGCCAGCACCATCATGAGCGCATCAGGCTGGCTGGCCTGCAGCTGTTCGAAGAACGCCGGGGTGAGATAAGGGGTGTTGCCATGGGCCAGGTAGGTGTTGCGGTAGCAGGCGTAAAAGAACTCGCGCTCACGCGGGCCGATGGCCGTACCCTCCAGGTGCCGGAAACGGATGCCCTGGCTGAGAACCCTTTTGCGGTCCTGACGCAGCTTCTTGCGCTTGTCGTGGCGGAACTGCCCCAGAAATCCTTCGAAATCGGCATGGCCGGCATTGCGCCAGTGAAACTGCACACCCTGGCGCAGCAGGCAACCGGCCTGGCGCAGCGCGGCCATATCGGCATCCGAGCCGAACAGCACGTGCAGCGACGACACCTTGATCTGGCGAGCCAGCGTGATCAGGCCTTGCGCGAGCAGACCGCGTGCGGCGTCGTCCGTGGCCAGCAGCCGGGGGCCGGGTACAGGGGTGAACGGGACCGCGGCCAGCAGCTTGGGGTAGTAACGCAGCCCATTACGCGCATAGGCCTCGGCCCAACCCTGATCGAAGACATACTCGCCGCGCGAATGCATCTTGAGATAGAGCGGCACGACGCCGGCCAGGGTGCCGGCACGATGCAGCGTGAGGAAAAAAGGCGTCCAGCCTGTCTGCGGGCTGGCGCAATCGGTGTTGTGCAGCGCCGAGAAATACGCATGGCGCAGGGTGGGGTGGTCACCGGCCAGCGCATCCCATTGCGCGGGGTCCAGATCGTGCAGCGGCGTGTCGGCCTGCAGGCGGTAAGCGTCGGTCATGCCGCAATGATAAAGTGCCGCCTCCCGCCGGGGGCGGCACAAAGGAGAACCAAGCACTATGCAAGGGCAGGCAACGACCCTGAGAACCCAGGCACGGGCGGCTCTGGCGGCACAGCGCTGGCAGGACAAGCTGGCTGCCGTGGCGGCCCTGGACGATACCCTGGCTGCAGGACAGGAGCAGGATCTGGCCGAGCCGCCGGATCTGCCGGGCCGTCCGGCGCAACCCGAGCTGGTGCCGCCGTCGCAGGTAGCGCAACGGTCGGTGCAGAGTCAGGAGGGCCGCGCGGCCCTGCTGCATGCGTTGGCGCATATCGAATTCAATGCCATCAACCTGGCACTCGATGCGCTCTGGCGCTACCCCGGACTGCCCGAGACGTTCTATCGCGACTGGCTGCGCGTGGCGCGCGAAGAGGCCTACCACTTCGATCTGCTCAACCGTCATCTGGCGACGCTGGGTCATGCCTATGGCGACTTCCCGGCCCATAACGGACTGTGGGACATGGCCCAAAGAACCCGCGATGATCTGTTGGCGCGCCTGGCGTTGGTGCCACGCACGCTGGAGGCGCGCGGCCTGGATGCCTCGCCGCTGATCCGCGACAAACTGGCCCGGGCGGGCGACGCCGAGGGGGCCGCCATCCTCGAGATCATTCTGCGCGACGAGATCGGCCATGTGGCCATTGGCAACCATTGGTATCGCCATTTCTGTGCCGCACAGGGGGTCGATCCGCTGACCACCTATGCCGAACTCTCGCACCGCTACGGGGCGCCAAGGCTGCGCGGGCCTTTCAACCTCGAGGCGCGTCGCGCAGCGGGCTTTGACGAGGCCGAGCTGGCGGCGCTGCAGGCACCGCCAAGCCCGTAGCGCAGCAGGTCAGGCGCCGTTTAGAATGCCGGCATGAAGCCCTTGATCCCGATCTCCCTTTGCGCGCCGCTGCTGCTGGCCGCCAGTCTTGCCAATGCCGCCGAACCCACGCCGGCCGAGCTCGACACGTATCGTCAATGCCTGGTGCAGCTGCGTGCCAAGGCGCCCGAGGCAGGGGTCAAACCTGCCAATTTCGATCGCTACACGCAGGACCTGCGGCCTGACATGGATGTGATCGGGTTTCTGGACGCCCAGCCTGAGTTCAAGACCCCGATCTGGGACTACATGGCTTCCCTGGTGGATCAGGCGCGCATCGATGACGGCCAGCAGGGCATGGCCCAGTGGCAGGATGTGCTGGCGCGGGTCCAGCAGCAGTACGGGGTCGACCCGGCCACCGTGGTTGCCGTTTGGGGCGTGGAAAGCAATTTCGGCCAGAACCTGGGCGGACGTCCGCTGTTGACCTCGCTGTCCACCCTGAGTTGCTTCGGCCGTCGGCAGAGTTATTTCAGCGGCGAGTTGCTGGCCACGATGCGCATCATCCAGGACGAGCAGGTGGCGCCCGAGCGCTTGAAGGGCTCGTGGGCAGGCGCGTTCGGCCAAACTCAGTTCATGCCCTCGACCTATCTGCGCCTGGCTGTCGATTTCGACGGCGATGGCCGCCGCGACCTGGTCGACAGCGTGCCTGACGCGCTTGCCTCGACGGCCAACTTCCTCAAGCGGGCGGGCTGGAACCCGGCCTTGACCTGGGGCTTCGAAGTGGCGCTTCCTGCCGGCATGGACACCAGCGGGGCCGGCCGCCGCAACAAGCAGGCCATGTCGGCCTGGGCCGCGCGCGGTATCAAGCGTGCCGATGGCCAGGCGCTGCCGGCGGGCGACACGCCCGTGGCGCTGCTGCTGCCGGCAGGTCCGCAAGGCCCGGCCTTTCTCGTGACCCGCAATTTCGATGCGCTCTATTCCTACAACGCGGCCGAAAGCTATGCCCTGGCCATCGCGCACCTGTCCGACCGGCTGAGAGGGGGCATGCCATTTGCCCGTGCCTGGCCGACGGATGATCCCGGCCTGTCGCGCGCCGAACGCCTCGAGCTGCAGGAGTTGCTGGTGGCGCGCGGTCACGATATCGGCAAGCCGGATGGCGTGATCGGCACCCGCACCCGCCAGGCGCTGCAGCAGGTCCAGCGTGAGCTGGGTCTGCCCGACGATGGGCGGGCAGGGCAGAAGGCGTTGCGCGCACTGCGCGCCCAGCCTTGACGTTTCTTTAGCCGTTGCGGGCGCCAGGCGTCTGCGACCCGCCCTATACTCGCCGTCTATTCGTACCTAGGAGAGTGACATGAGTCTGTTCGATTCCCTGGCCTCGGCCGCCGTGGGCAGCCTGGCAAACCGGGGTGGGCCTGCCGCGCTGGTGCCGGCTCTGATCGACATGCTGGGCAAGTACCCCGGTGGTATCGGCGGCCTGCTGCAACAGCTGCAGCAGGGCGGGTTGGGCAATATCGTGACGGCCTGGCTGGGAGGCAAGCCGGAGCCGGTCGAGCCGGCAGCCCTGGACCGGGCGCTTGAGCCGGGTCTGGTCGATGGCCTGGCCGAACGCAGCGGCCAGGCGCGCTCCTCGGTCCTGGATGGCCTGAGCGTGCTGCTGCCGCGCCTGGTCAACCTGGCGGCACCGGATGGCAAAGCCGAGAGCGCACGCCTGCCGGACGCCAGCCAGTTGCTGGGCGCATTGGGCGGCCTGCTGGGCAAGCGCGCCTGAGTGCTGGCCCGGGCTGGGGCTCAGCGCAGGATCAGCACCGGCGCGGGCGCCTGCTCCAGCAAGGCGGTGGTGGTGCTGCCCAGCACCCACTGCCGGATCCGGCTGTGCCCATAGGCGCCCATGACCAGCAGATCGGCCTGCACGCTGCGTGCGTGGCTGACCAGAGCAGGCACCGCCTCGCCGGTCAGGCGGGCGATCTGCGGTGAAAACCCGGCCTGCGACAGCAGGCTCGCGGCCTCGTCCAGGGCCGGTGCGTGGGCATCGCCCACCATGGCCAGGTGGCATTCCAGGTCGGTCAGCAAAGGGCTGCGGCTGACCATCTCTATCATGTGGCTGGCCGTCGCGCTGCCATCGAAAGCGATCAGGTAGCGCTCGGGAGTGCGATAAGGCGACTGCGCGACCAGCACCGGACGGCGCAGGGCACGCACGGCCGCCTCCAGTTGGGGATCTGCCAGCAGCCTGAGCGGGGGGGGACCGCCGCGCCGGCGGCCCAGCACAAAGAGACGCGTGTCGGCTTCGATGTCGAGCAGGGTATCGACCAGCGTGCCCCAGCGTTGGCGTTGGTCGGCGCGCGCCAGGCCTTGATCGCGTGCGCGTTGCAGGGCGGCTTGCAGCAATTGTTCGCCGTGGGTCTGCGCCAAGGCATCGCGGCGCTTGTCCAGCTCGGTCAGCTCCTGGAGCAGGTCGTTCTGCGCACCGATCCAGATGCCGCTGCCCAGGTCGGCGACCGGCATGGCTTCGGAGGCATGCTGCAACACGTGCAGGAACTCAAGATCGGTATCCAGCCGTCGCGCAGCCCAGATGGCGTAGTCGCAAACGGCGCCGGTTTGTGGGGAGTCTGCAATGCAGGCAATAACTTGTTTCATGTTACTCTCCCTGGCGGGCAGCTTGGCCATGCCACTATCCTGCGAACCCTGGCAGAACGCAAGCCCGGGGCTGTAACTTCCAGGGCGGGTGAGGGGCTGCCGGCAAGGCCCATCCGGGCAGTCCGGCGGGCGGTATGGCGTCATGCGAGCAGGTGATCTGCCACACTGAGGGCGACAGTTTTGCTCACTTCTGCTGTTTTAGGTCATTGATCTTCGTTGTGATGCGTCGACTCGACTTACGCGGCCTGATTTTAGGGCTGAGCATTTTGTCTCTGCTGATGGCCCTGGCCGGCGCGCTCTATGCCAGCGTCGTTGTGCAGCGCGATATCCAGCTGAGTCAGTCGCTCGAGCATAATCGCGGCCTGGCACAACGCATGGCGCGCAGCATCGATGTTTTCGTGCGTGAAGGCCTCAACGAACTGTCATATGCGGCCCGCCAGATCGGCGCCGAGGATGCCTCTGCGGTCAGCGTGCGCGCCGAGGTCCAGCGACTCAAGAATCAGAATGGGCGGTTCGACGCCGTGGGCTTTGTCGACGCGCGCGGCCAGGTCGCCATCTTGCTGCCCGAAGGCCCTGGCACCACCGGCCGGCGCGTGCGCTCGGCAGAGATGGAACTCGCCCTGGCGAGCCGCTTGCCGCGCATCAGCGACCTGTTTCTCTCATCGGCCGGACGCTGGCTGCTGGCTTTGTCGCAGCCAGTGTTCCTGGCCGATGGCCGTTTCGGCGGGTTTGTCGTAGGGCTGCTGGTGATGAGCGAGCGTAATGCCCTGTCGGATATCCTGGGCGAACCCCGCGAGGTCGGCAATGGCAATCACTATGTGGTGGATGCCCGTGGGGCGTTGCTGTATCAGCCCTCCCTGCGTCGCATCGGGCAGAACCTGGAAGAAAACCGGGCCGTGCGGGCGGTCATGAGTGCCGAGGAAGGAGTCCAGCGCCTGACCAGCCTCGATGGCCAGGACATGCTGGCCGGCTATGCCCTGGTGCGCGAGACCGGCTGGGGTGTGATCGTGCAGAGCGCAGCCGAGTCGTCGCTGTCGCGAACGCAGCAATTGCTGACCGGTATCCTGCAGACGTCCTTGCCCTGGCTGTGCCTGTCGTTGTTGTGCGTCTGGTGGCTGGCCAACCGTATCGCGCGCCCCTTGGCGCAACTGGCGGGGGTGGCCGCCGATCTGGACAAGCCGCGCGTGGGTGAGCGACTGGCGACCGTGGGCGCCTGGTTCCGTGAAGCCGAGCAGCTCAAGACCGCGCTGATCGCGGTCAGCCGCAAGATCGGCACCAAGTTTCATCAATTGCGCCAGGACAGCCTGACCGACGCCTTGACCGGCCTGCTCAACCGCCGCGGCCTGGACGAAATCCTGCAGACCGAACCGCGTCCCGGGCAGTCGATCGCCATCCTGGCCGTCGATATCGACCACTTCAAGTCGATCAATGACCAGCTGGGCCATGCGGCCGGGGACACGGTGATTCGCAGCATCGCGGCCTTGTTGCGCGACCGGGCGCGTGCCAGCGATATCCTGGGCAGGCTGGGCGGCGAGGAGTTCGTAGTCTTGCTGCCCAACACCGAGCGGGCCCAGGCACTGCAGGCCGCCGACCGTATCCGGGCCGCGGTCGAGTCGTTCCAGGCATTGCCGGGCGGGGCTTGTACCGTATCCATCGGGGTGGCCATGTATCCGCACGAAGGCCATACGCTGACTGAGGTCCTGGAGTGCGCTGATCTGGCCCTTTATGAGGCCAAGCGGGCCGGCCGCAATCAGGTCCGTAGCCGCCTGCAGGCGCAAGCATAGCTGCGCAGTATGATACGGCCCACTTGGTGGCTTCCTTCCGACTATGTTTTCTTCCCGGCTCCGGTTGCGCAGCCTTATTCTGGCGAGCAATCTGTTTTTCCTGTTTCTGGCGTTGGCGGCCAGCATCTGCGCGACCTATCTGGTCAAGCGCACGGTGCTGATCGATGACGTCCTGAAAACCAACCAGACAGAGGCTGCCAAGCTCGCCCGGCTCACCGATGACTATCTGCGCCGCGGCCGTGAGCTGCTGGAGCGGGTGGCCGAGGACCTGAGCGAACGAGAGCTTGAACCGCAGCCGATGCGCCAGATGGTCACGCGCCTGGACCGGGTCAACGATCTGTTCCAGTCGCTCAGCGTTCTCAATGCCCAGGGTGTGGTGGTGGCGGACTCGGCGCTGCATGGCGAGCCTGTCACAGGAGGGCTGCCAATGATGGTGGACCTGGGTCGCGCACCCATGACCACCGAGCCCTACCGCTCCGCTGCCGCGGGGCGCTGGCAAGTGACCCTGTCGCAGCCGATCGTCAGTGCAGACCAGCAGGTGAATGGCTATCTGGTCGGCACGATCTATCTGCATGCGCCCAATGCGGTACGCACGATCCTGGGCGCGCCCAGGGAGTTGAGCGCGGGCTATGCCTATCTGGTGGATCGCAGCGGCGTGGTGATCTATCACCCGGAGGCCGAGCGAGAAGGCGAGCGCGCCATCAACGCTGCCGTCGATGCAGTCAAGCGCGGTGGGCATGGCGCGCTGCGTTTCATGAACCGGCGCGGCGTGGACATGCTGGGCGGTTTCGCGCCGGTGGCCAGTACGGGCTGGGGCATCATCGTGCAGAAACCGGCGGCCCCGGTGCTGGCGCGGGTCGATGAGGTCATGCAGCGCACGTTCTGGTATGTCCTGCCTGTCATTGCCTTGCTGGTGGCGGCGATCGTGTTCTTCTCCAACCTGATTGCCCGGCCGCTGCGCCAGTTGGCCGAGGCGGCCAGCCAGATCGAGGATCGGGATGTCGGCAGCCGCTTGCGCCGCATCCGTGGCTGGTATCGCGAGGTCGCCGACCTGCGGCGTGGCCTGCTACGCGGGGTTGCCGCCCTGGATCACAGTATCGGGCGCTTGCGCCGGGAAAGCGGCAGCGATCCGCTGACCGGCGTGCTTAACCGGCGCGGCCTGGCGCTGGCGCTGGAAGGGCTGCAGGAACAGGGCATACCGCTGTCGGTGGTGATGTTCGATATCGATTACTTCAAACGTATCAACGATCAGCACGGCCATCTGGTCGGCGACCGGGTGGTGAGGCAGGTCAGCAAGGTGGTGCAGGAGCAGATCCGCGCAGGTGACCACGTCGCGCGCCTGGGCGGCGATGAGTTCCTGGTGGTGTTGCCTCAGACCGAGGTGGACAGCGCCGCGGCCTTCGCCGAGCGTTTGCGCAATAGCGTGGCGCAGGCGCTGCTGGCCAGCGGCACGCCAGTCACCCTGTCGTTGGGCGTGGCGCGTATCGGCGACCATGAGGCCGACACGGACAGCCTGCTTCAGGCTGCCGATCGCGCGCTCTATCACGCCAAGGGGCGGGGCCGTAACCGCGTGAGTGTCATGACGTCGGGCGGCATCGTCGATGGCTACGAGTTGATGGCAAGCGGTGCACGTGGTTGAGGCGGGCCGCCTGGCCTGACCGGGTTAGAGCGCGGGCAAGGGGTCGCCCAGCCAGGGCAGGGGCATCGGGCTGGCTACAAAGCAGGCGCCGGCGTTGTCCTGCTTCCAGACAAACCCTGGCGTCAACGCGCCCGTGGCGGGCTGGGGCAGCATCAGGATATGCGGTTCGGCCCGGAAGTCCCCCTCCCATCCTGCCCGTTCGGCGGCTTCCTGGGCCGACACGAATGCCGCGCGCCAGTCATCGCGCAACAGGCCGGTTTCCAGTGTCTCGTCGGACAGCGCCATGGCTTCGGCCACCGTCAGCAGAAAATCCCAGCCCGTGTCCAGCGGGGCAGTGCGATAGATAAACCAGTTCATGGTCGGGTTCCGGTATGCAGGGTCCGTTAGTGTAGCGAGGCGGGCCGATGCGTGGAGGGGCGGCGCAGGCGGTAAAGTAGAGCCCCGCCTCTCTGGTCGCCCTTCATGCTTGAATCGCTGCGCGCCTTCTACGCTTCCATCGTCGACAGTCTGCCTGCTCTGGGGCCTTGGCTGGCGCCGCTGGCGTTTGTGTTGGCCTTCGTGAAGTCGCTGCCGTTGGTGGCGTTGTTCATTCCCGGCACGGCCCTGTTGCTGTCGATCGGCGCGGCCATCCACCTGAGCCATGCCGGCTTCGTGCCGGTCTGGCTGTCCATTTCCGTGGGGGCGGCGTTGGGCGACTGGGTCGCCTTTGCCATCGGCATCTGGGCCGGGCCACGGGTGATGACCTGGCGCTGGGTGCAGGCGCGGCCTTATCTGGTGCTGCGGGCGGCAGCCTATGTCGAACGCTGGGGCGTGCTCAGTATCGTGCTGTGTCGTTTCTTCGGCCCGTTGCGGGCCACGGTGCCGATGGCAGCCGGTGTGTTCGGCATGCGGGCACGCTGGTTTCAACTCGCCAACTGGGGTTCGGCGTTGCTGTGGGCGGCGGCCTTGCTGTTGCCTGGGTGGTTGGGCAGCCGCTGGCTGGATTGAGCAGGCAGGCCAGGCAGTTCCCGTTTCTGCCCGGCCTAACGAGTCAAGCCCAAGCGGGACCGGATAGCGTCATCTACAATGCGCGGCCATGCCGGCGGCATCAGTCAGTAGGCCGGCCTATCCCGTATGACGCGCCAGAAAAAAACCGTATCCCGTTCCCGTCGCCCGGCAGCCAAAGCTGCGCCCGGCCGCCACATCCGATTCCTGCGTGCCTTGCTGGTTTCCACCCTGACAAGTTTCGGGATGGCCACTTGCGCTTTGCATCCGCAGGCCCCATTGCCGGCGTCGGTCAGCCAGGCCGTCGATCAGCTCCGCCAGTGGATTCCAGGGCAGGACGAAAGCCCGGCAGCGTCGGCTGTGCCGGCGCCCGGCGGCCTGGCCCAGACACGATTTGCCGATTGCCCGCAGTTTTTCCCCCAGGGCGGCATGCCACAGGTGCCGGGCGCCGCCGGGCAGCGCGAGTTGTGCCTGAGCGGGTTTGCAATCTTGCACAGCGGGCACACCAAGACGCCGGTGTTCGTGGTCGAGCGTTTGAATCGCCGTCTGCTGGCGCAGGGCAAAGGCCTGCCTCGCACCGACAAGTTCTACGCCGAGGCGCGCCTGCCTTCGGCCGAGCGCGCGGTGCTTAGTGACTACAAGAATTCCGGTTATTCACGCGGCCACATGGCGCCGGCCGGGGATATGTACGACGCCCAGACGATGGCGCAGAGTTTCTCGCTGGCAAATATGGTGCCGCAGGATCAGCGCCATAATGCCGGTGCCTGGAGCCGCATCGAGCAGGACACCCGGAAATATATCGAGCGTGCTCAGGGGGATGTGTATGTCTTCACGGGGCCGGTCTATGAGGGTGGCCCGAAGACCATCGGCAACGGCGTGGCCGTGCCCAGTCATCTCTTCAAGGTAGTGCACGATCCGCTGGCAGCCAAGACATGGGTGCACTGGCATGCCAACCGGCCGGACACCCAGGTGGGGCCGCCAATCAGTTATGCAGAATTCGTGCGTCGTACAGGGTTATACCTCTTGCCAGCGGGGTGAGCGAGGGGCAAAGTTTGCAACCGCGCTTGAGGCATTTTGAAAATAACTGCTAAATGTGTGATTTTGATGCAAACAAGCGCGCTGAAAACCGACGTTGATGTGTGACGGTCTGTGGGCGTGTGTTGTTAACTTGCAATACCTTGCTTTGACTTCAGCCTCCTTACTCGTAACACAATATGTGGTGACATATCTTTTCCTCCTAGGGAAATCCATAGGATTTGTAGCAGATAGGTCGTCAAATGTAGTTGGCTGTAATATCTAGTTGTATAACTGACGTCTCGCTTCTCTAGTCTTGAATCTGTGGCGCGCTTAACCGGCGTGACCAAACCTCTCCTGTTTTGGAATGGATCAAGAATATGAAGCTCACGAAAACTTTGCTGGTCGGCGCTATCCTCGCCGGCATGGGTGGGGTCGCGGCCGCCGAAACTTCGGTCACCCTGTATGGTTTGATTGACCTGGGCGTGACGTACCAGAGCGGCAAGGTGGGTCGCACTGACGCGAACCGCGGCCAATATGGCAGCAGCTCCCAATCGCGCTTCGGCATGAACAGCGGCGTGCAGAACGGCTCGCGTTTCGGCCTGCGTGGCGTGGAAGACCTGGGTGACGGCCTGCAGGCTGTCTTCGTGCTGGAAAACGGCTTCAACGCCAACAACGGTTCGCGTGACCAAGGTGATCGCCTGTTCGGTCGCCAAGCCACGATCGGTCTGCGTCACGCCGAATGGGGTCAACTGGACCTCGGCCGTCAGACCAACATTGCTTCGAAGTACTTCAGCGCGATCGACCCGTTCGCCACTGAATTCATGACCGCTGGCATGGGCACCGCTTTCAGCGCTGCCAACAACGTGCGCTACGACAACATGGTCATGTTCCAGACGGCCAGCTACAGCGGCTTCCAGGGCGGCATCGGCTACTCGTTCTCGACCGACGATGTTGAAGGCCCGACCGCCTTCAAGACGAAGGAAAACAACCGCGCCATCACCGCCGGTATCCGCTATGTCGAAGGCCCCCTGAACGTGGCTTTCTCCTACGACCGTCAACAGCGCAAGCCGAACCAGCCGCGTCCGCAGCAGTTCATCATCGGCGCTTCGTATGACTTCGAAGTGGTCAAGCTGGCTGCCGCCTATGGCCGCAGCGAAGACGGCACCTTCGCCGGTCAGGGCTTTGAGCTGATGGGCGGGCGCCAGCACGCCGGCGGCCCGGCCAAGGGCATCGGCTACACCGCCGACCGCTTCACCTGGGACGGTCTGCGCATCAACTCCTACATGGTGGGTGTGAGCGCTCCGGTTGGTGCTTCGAGCTCGGTCTTCGGTTCGTGGCAGCGTGCTGACCCGAACAAGAATCTGTACGCGATGGACGTGTACAGCCTGGGTTACACCTATGACCTGTCCAAGCGCACCAACCTGTATGCTTTCGGTTCGTACGCTGACGGCGCCGCCTTCATCAAGGGCGACAAGATGACCACCGTTGGTGTGGGTCTGCGCCACCGCTTCTAATCGCGGTAGCCCTTGCGGCCCCCAACTGAGCAGAGTCAGGGGCCGCCTTCTTTTAAGCCACTCTATCCAGAGTGGTTTTTTTTTTGCCCCCGCGCTGCTGCCGGGCGGGCACTCATGTGCCATATGTACGGCTGCCAAAATAAAACGGCCGCCTCAGTAATGAGGCGGCCGTGAACGGGGCTGGCTGCGATCAGCGTGCGCTGTCGCGGCGGTGCAGAACAGCGCCGGCATGGCCATAGCCGCCCGAACGCGTACGCATTTCATCCATGTAACGCACCAGCTCGGCTTCGGCCGAGGTGCAGTCATTGGTCGGGCGTGCCGGACGCACCCGGCTCAGCAGTTGGTCGGCGGCAGCCAGCGTCCGCTGGGCGCGGCGTTCGGCTTCGGTGAGGGGGCGCAATTGGGAAAACGCGTGCAGGTACTGGCTCATGGACTTTACAAAAATGGGTGGGCCGTCGTTGTGCAACAGCTACGCCGGTCGTGCAGAAAGTGAAGCAGAGCTTACCGTTACGAGATGGAAATACAAAGTCAAGGATTGCAAACGGTGCTGCGCGCCCAGCCAGCCCCTGCGTCTTAACCGACGTCGTCGCCGTCGCTGTTGCCGTCGCTGTCGCTGCCGGTGAACGCACGGACCAGGCGTGCGATCTGTTCCAGTTCCTCCTGGGCGGCCAGGGCCCAGGGCGGGGTCTCGAACGGTGAGTCGGCCGGGCCATCGCTGGCATGGTCACGCAGGTCGTCCAGCAGTTCCAGTGCCATGCCGGTGGCTTGGGCGTGTCCACGCGTGGACAGCGCGATGGAGATCGCCAGGGCTTGGCGCAGGGCCAGCAAACGGCCGTCGAGTTCGGTTTCCATGGGGGGGAGTCTATGCAAGAGTTCTGGACGGCCCATTCTACGCGGACGGGGCTTGCGGCAAATCAAAGGAGGGGCAGCAAGGCGCGCGGATAATGTTCCTCATGGATGCTCCTGTCTCGCTCGCCCCTGTTCGAACGCCGTTCCAGCCTGGTATTTTCCAGCGTTTGGCGACCAATGCGCCTCGTTATACCTCCTATCCCACGGCCGATCGCCTGCAGGTCGATTTCGGCGTCGCCCAATGGGAGGCGGCATTGCGGGCCTGCGGCCGGCAGGCGTCGCAGCCGCTGTCCCTGTATGTGCATATCCCTTTCTGTGAGTCGATCTGCTATTACTGTGCCTGCAACAAGGTTGTGACCCGTCACCACGAGCGCGCCCAGCCCTACCTGGATGCCCTGGAGCGCGAAATGGCCATGCAGGCCCGCTTGCTGGGCGAACGGCTTGCGGTGAGCCAGCTGCATTTCGGTGGTGGGACCCCCACCTTCCTGTCGGATGATCAATTGGCGCGCTTGATGGCATCCCTGCGGCGGCATTTCGATCTGTTGCCGCAGGCCGAACTTTCCATCGAGATCGACCCGCGCACCATCGACGGCACGCGCCTGCGGGCCTTGGCGCGGATGGGTTTCAATCGCCTGAGCTTCGGGGTGCAGGACTTCGATCCCGACGTGCAGCAGGCGGTGCATCGCGTGCAGCCGTTCGAGGCGGTGCGTGAACTGATGCAGACGGCTCGCGGTCTCGGATTTGCGTCGATCAATGTGGACCTGATCTATGGCCTGCCCAAGCAGACGGCAGCGTCGTTCGCGCGCACCATCGAGCAGGTGGCCGGCCTGCGGCCCGATCGCATCGCTCTCTATGCCTATGCGCACCTGCCCACGCGCTTCAAGCCGCAACGCCGTATCGATACCCAGGCCCTGCCGGATGGCGCCGCGCGGGTCGCGCTGTTGTCGGCGGCCATCGAAGGCTTCCAGGACATGGGCTATGTGTATATCGGGATGGATCATTTCGCCCTGCCCGATGACAGCCTGGCCCAGGCGCGCCGCGACGGCAGCCTGCATCGGAATTTCCAGGGCTACAGCACCCAGCCCGACCGGGATCTGCTGGCGCTGGGAGTATCGGCCATCAGTCATGTGGGAGCGGTCTACAGCCAGAACCATAAAACCCTCGATGCGTATTACGCGGCCCTGGAGGAAGGCGGGCTGCCGGTCGAGCGTGGGCTCGTCTGCGGCACCGATGACCTGTGGCGGCGTCGCATCATCATGGACATCATGTGCCGTGGCGAGCTGGACCTGGCCGCTTACGCCGCCGAGCGCGGCCTGCCGGTAGCGCAGGCCTTCGCCCAGGAGATGGAGGATCTTCAGCCACTGCAGGAGCTGGGCTTGCTGCGCCTGACTCCCGATGGGCTGGAGGTCACGGCGCAGGGGTGGTTCTTCGTGCGGGCGGTGGCCATGGTGTTTGACGCGCATCTGCGCCGCAACCGGGTGGCCGACCGCTATTCCCGCCTGGCCTGACTTACCCGCAGATGTTCTGCTCGAACTTCTCGTTCAGGTAGAGGGCCAGGGCCAGGTCATCGGCCAGCCCGAGCTTCTTCATGGCCCGGCGCTTGTGGGTGCTGATGGTTTTCTTGCTGCGCAACAGGCGCGAGGCAACCTGGGTGACCGACAGCCCCTGAGAGATCTGGCGCAACACCTCCAGTTCGGCGGTGGTGAGTTGCGAGTCGGGGTGGGCCGGCTCGGTGACCTGTGACTTGCCATCCCTCCAGCCAAGGAAGTGGCGTCGGTCGGCGGCGGTCTGACGGATGACCTCAACCAGGGTTTCGACCGAGGCTTCCTTGGGCAGAAAGGCATTGGCGCCGGCCCGGTAGGCCGCGAATTCCGTTTCGGTATTCTTGCCGGCCGAAAAGGTCACGATCGCCATTTCAGGGTGCTGGCGCCGCAGGCGGCGGATGAAATCCATGCCGTCCCAGGGTTGGCGCGGCAGATAGAAGTCGACCACGGCCACGTCGCAGGGTTGCTGGCGCAGGGTTTTGGCCAGGGCGTCGGCCCGCGTTTCGACACACTTGACCTCCAGGTCGGCCTGGTTGCGCAGATAGGCTGCCAGTCCAAGGGTGATGGCGGGGTGGTCATCGAGAATGGCGACGCGGATCTTGTGGCTGGGCCGCGACAGCAACATGTAGCGGCGCACGCCGTAGCCGGGATCACCGGCATCTTCGGGTCTGTCTTGTCCGGGGTGCGGGGGCAGATGGTTTGGCATAGCGCTTGTCCAATGCATATTTGCGGGAGTCGTCCGAGCCTTTTAGGCTTCGTTTCGCAGATTAAATGCAATCGACTCAGAATGATCACGCATTCGAAAATCAGGAAATATCCTACAAATTCGGTCATCTCGTGGTTAAAAATGCCGAATGATGTTTCGCGTCCGGGTGCGGCGCCGGAATGCGTGCTGGCTTCGGTTGCTGCGGCAAAAGTGCTACAATCAGTCAATGAAT
>JAEWJD010000050.1 GCA_023386765.1 Pseudomonadota bacterium
CTTCTGGACTTCGGCCACCACGTCGGCAGGCAGGTCGGGCGCCAGATCGGCCAGCTCGTCGGCATCCATGTTGCCGGTTGCAGCCACGAGATCCTGGCGGTCCATCGCCTCGATGAGCGACTCGCGCACCCAGTCCTCGACCTCGAGCAGCACATCGGCATCGTGCTCGGGGCTGACCAGGCGCCAGACCTCCTGGCGCTCATCCTTGGGCAGGGACTCCAGGATGAAGGCGATATCCGCCGGATGCAGACGATTGATGAGCGTCTGGATCTCTGCCTGGTGCTGGCGATGGACCAGGTCTTCGACCAGGACGGCCTTGCGATCGCCCTGTTCCTGGCGGTGCACCAGATCCTGCACCAGTTGCTGGCGGCGCAGGCATTCCTGCACCTCTTCGAGCGCATGCTGAGCGTCTTCGGGATCCAGGCGGCGGGGGCTGGAAACAGGCTTGGGCGCGTCGGCGGGTTTGGTCATGCGTTACGGCTCAAAGGGTGGGCAGTGGGCGGCTGCGGCGCGCTTCGTCGGTCGCCACGTAGGTAAGCGTCGCATCGGTGACCTTGACCACTTCGGCGTCCAGACGTTGGCGTTGGGCATAGACCTCCACTTCGACCGTGACGGAGGTCGTGCCGGTCCGCGAGACGCTGGCGTAGAAGCTGAGCAGGTCGCCGACGAAGACCGGCTGTTTGAATTGGAAGGCATTGACCGCCACGGTGGCGACCCGTCCGGCTGCGCGGCGCGCGGCCGGGATGGAGCCCGCGATATCGACCTGTGACATGATCCAGCCGCCAAAAACGTCGCCGTGGATATTGGCATCCGAAGGCATCGGCATTACGCGCAGCACGGGTTCACGGCCGGCGGGCAGGGAAGAAAGGGAAGCTTTGGTGGTCATGGCCGGTTCCAGTTTGGGACCCAGCCGATTATGCAGGAAAAATGCGACCAGGGCTGCCGCATGGCGGCAGCCCTGGAAATGGCGGGGAAAATCAGGTCGCCAGTTTGACGATGCCGTAGCCACCCACCACCAGCCAGATATACAGGATCAGGCCCAGCGCCATCACGCGCGGACCGGCCTTGCGGATCTGGGCGAAACGGGTCTCGATGCCCAGGGCCGTCATGGCCATGGTCAGCAGGAAGATGTCCAGGCGACGAATGGCGGCGATCAGGTCGGCCGGCAGGATGTCGATCGAGTTGATGATGGCCAGCACCAGGAAGCCGACGGCGAACCACGGGATGGGCAGGCGTTGGCCGCCTTGCGCACCTTCCTGGCTGGAGCGGCTGCGCAGCCACAGGCCCAGCACCAGCAGCACCGGCACCAGCAGGGCGACACGGGTCATTTTGACGATGGTGGCGACTTCGGTGGTGGCCGGGTCGATATTGCTGGCCGCGCCCACCACCTGGGCGACTTCGTGCACCGTGCCGCCGATGTAGATGCCCAGTGCCTGCGTATCCAGCGGCAGCCAGCCGGCGTGATAGGCCACGGGGTAGAGGAACATCGACAGCGTGCCGAACAGCACCACCGTGGCCACGGCCACGGCGCTCTTGTGCGGGGCTGCGCGCAAGGTCGGCTCGAAGGCCAGCACGGCGGCTGCGCCGCAGATGGCGCTGCCGGCGGCCGTCAACATGGCCGTGTCGCGATCCAGGCCGAGCAGGCGCTGGCCCGCCACGGTACCGATCAGCAGCGTGCCGACCACCACGGCGACCGATACGGCCAGGCCCGGCAGGCCGACTTCGATGATCTGCTGGATGCTGATGTTGAGGCCATAGAAGGCCACCGCGATGCGCAGCAGGCGGCGCGCGGTGAAATTGACGCCGATGCCCCAGTCCGCCGGCATCGTGCCGCGCAGGAAGTTGCCATACAGCATGCCGCAGACGATACCCACGACCAGCGGCGAAAAGCCGAGATCGCGGATGGCAGGCAGGTTGGCCAGTTGCACCACGGCGCCGGCCATCAAAGCGACGAACAGGACACCATTGAGTTTGTCACGCCAGGGCGTGGAGGCGGGGAGAGCTGCGGTAGACATGCGAAGTACCAGAGAGATGTGTAAATAACCTGGGGAAATATTACGGTGGCTACAACTATCTGAAAAATCTTTATTTTTGATATGTAATATCAGTTAATTGGATATCGAGCCTGAACCGGGAGGGGCCGCTGCCATGACGCCTGACCAGTTATTGAGTTTTGCCTGCGTTGCCGACCTGGGCAACATCAGCCGTGCCGCGCAGCAACTGAATCTGTCGCAGCCAGCCCTCTCGGGCCAGTTGCGGCTGCTGCAGGAGTGGTTCGGGGAGCCGTTGTACCGGCGCAGTGGCCACGGTATCGCCCTGACCGAGGCGGGCGAGCGGCTGGCCGTGCATGCCCGGCAGTTGCGGCAGGTATACAGCCAGGCCCGCGCCATGCGGGATGCCTGGCGCGGACTGGAGACGGGGTCGCTGCGACTGGGCGGCAGCACCACGCCGGCCAGCTATCTGCTGCCGGCCATCGTGGCGCGCTTCCGGATGGCGTATCCGTCGGTGAGCCTGCACCTGTCGGATGGCAACAGCCGGCAGATCGTGGAGCGCCTGGCTACCCTGGATCTGGCTTTCATCGAAGGGGAGGTGCCGACGGGGCTGCCGGCCGATACCGAAGTGCATGCCTGGCGGCGCGATGAGGTGGTGGCCATCGTGCGCGCGGATCATGCGCTGGCGCGCGCGGATTCGGCCAGCCTGGCATCGCTGTCGGCGCTGCCCCTGGTGATGCGTGAGCCGGGATCAGGAGTGCGGCGCCTGGTCGAGCAGGCTTTCGAGCAGGCTGGCTTGCCGCTGACCGCCAGCCTGGAGCTGGCTGGCGTGGAGGGCGTGAAGCAGGCGGTGCGGGCCGGCCTGGGGGTCGGCTTCGTGTCGATGATGTCGATGCGGCATGAGGACGGCAGCCTGGCGGCCTTGCGGCTGGCACCGCAGGCGCTGACCCGCACGCTGAGCATCCTGGTGCCGCATGCCCAGGCCTGCTCGCGCGCGGCGCGCCGTTTTCTGGAGGCCTGTCAGGCGGCCTGAGCCGGGCGCGCCAGCCAGCGCAGGGCCAACTGGCTCCAGTAGGTGGCGCCCAGCGGCAGCAAGGTGTCGTTGAAATCGTAGCTGCCGTTATGCAGCATGCAGGGCCCCATGCCGTGGCCGGCATCGCGGTGCTCTCCCATGCCGTTGCCGATCCAGACGTAGCAGCCCGGTAGTGCTTGCAGCATGAAGGCGAAGTCCTCGGCGCCCATGGTCGGGGTGACCTGATCGAACACATTCTCGGGCCCGACGATGTCGCGCATCACCTCGACGGCGAAGGCGGTCTCGGCGGGGTGGTTGATGGTGGGCGGGTAGTTGCGTACGAATTCGAACTCGACCTCGCAGTTCATGGCCGCCGCCGTGTGGCGGGCGATTTCTTCCATGCGGCGTTCGATGAGATCGAGGGTTTCGAGGGTGAAGGTGCGTACCGTGCCGCGCATCTCGGCATCATTGGGCACCACGTTGTCGGCGCTGCCGGTGTGGATCTGCGTGATCGAGAGCACCGCGGCCTCCAGGGGCGCGCGATTGCGGGTGATGATGGTCTGCATGCTCTGCGCCATCTGCACGGCCGTCATGACCGGGTCCGTGCCCAGATGAGGCATGCCGGCGTGGGTGCCCTTGCCGGTGATGCGGATCACGAACTCGCTGGCCGAGGCCATGATGGGGCCGGGGGTGACGCCGAACTGGCCGGCGGCCATGCCCGGCCAATTGTGCATGCCGAACACCGCTTCCATGGGGAAACGATCGAACAGGCCGTCGTCGATCATGCGCTTGGCGCCACCGCCGCCTTCTTCGGCGGGTTGGAAGATCACGTAGACGATGCCGGCGAAGTCCCGGTGCTGCGCCAGATAACGGGCCGCGCCCAGCAGCATGGCGGTGTGGCCATCATGCCCGCAGGCATGCATCTTGCCCTCATGGCGGCTGGCATGCTCGAAGGTGTTGACCTCCTGCATGGGCAGCGCGTCCATGTCGGCGCGCAGGCCGACCGCCGAGGAGCCGGGGAGATCGCCGCGGATGATGCCCACCACGCCTGTGCCGCCCAGCCCACGGTCGACGTCGATGCCCCATTCCTGCAGGTGCGCCGCCACCAGATCGGCGGTGCGGAACTCTTCGAAGGCAAGTTCGGGGTGCGCGTGGATGTCGCGTCGCATGGCTGCGATTTCGTCATGCCAGGTGAGGATGGGTTCGAGCAGCTTCATGGGTGTTCTCCAGGTAGGAGCAGGGACGGTTGAAGGGTATCATCAATCGAAAAATGCTTACATATAAGGAGGCCACCCCCCATGCAGCGACCCTGGCTTGCGCAGTATCCGCAGGACGTGCCCGCCGAGATCTCCACCGATGGCTACACCTCGCTGACCGATTTGCTGAACCGGGCCTGCCGGCAGCATGCCGACCGTATCGCCTGCACCGCCATGGGCAGCGATATCCGCTACGGGCAACTGGATGCGTGGGCAGGGGCCTTTGCCGGCTGGCTCCAGGCGCAGGGCCTGAAGGCGGGAGCACGCGTGGCGCTGATGATGCCCAACGTGCCTGCCTATCTGGTTGCCATGCTGGGTGCGCTGCGGGCTGGCATGGTGGTGGTGAACGTCAATCCGCTCTATAAACCCGACGAACTGCAGCGCCAGCTATCCGACAGTGGCGCTCAGACCATCGTCATTCTGGAAAACTTCGCAGCCACCCTGCAGGCCGTCAGCGATTGCCCTGACCTGCGCCATATCGTGATCGTGGGCCCCGGCGACCTGCTGGGTGGCCTGAAGGCGCCGGTAGTCAACTTCGTGGCACGGCACGTCAAGCGTCTGATCCCGGCCTGGAAGCTGCCCGGCTCGGTTTCGTTGGCGCAGGCGCTGCACGAGGGCGGGCGGGCTGGCTTCTCGCCGGTCGAGCTGAGCATGGATGATCTGGCCATGCTGCAGTACACCGGAGGCACCACCGGCGTGCCCAAGGGGGCGATGCTGTCGCATCGCAACCTGGTTGCCAATGTGCTGCAGGTGGCTGCGGTCGCGCGGCCCGTGCTGGGCGACCTGAGCGGGCCGCAACACACCATCCTGAGCGCCTTGCCGCTTTACCACGTCTTCGCCCTGACGGTCTGCGGGCTGTTCGGCATGTATGCCGGCATGCGCAACCTGCTCATCATCAATCCGCGCGACACCCGGTCGCTGATCAGCGCCTGGCGGCGGGTGCCGGTCACTGTGTTTCCGGGAGTCAATACCCTGTTCAATGCGTTGGTCGTCAACCCTGATTTCGCGGCCCTGCCCTTCGAGGGCTTGCGCCTTACCCTGGGGGGCGGGATGGCGGTGCAGCCCTCGGTGGCCGAGCGCTGGCTGAAAGTGACCGGCCATCCCTTGATCGAGGGCTACGGGCTGTCGGAGACGTCGCCGGTGGCGGCCGTGAATCCGACGAACTCGGCCGCTTACTCCGGCGCCATCGGGTTGCCGGTCCCGTCGACCGATATCGCCATTCTGGATGATGCCGGCCAGGAGGTGCCGCTGGGCGAGCGCGGCGAGGTGGCGGTGCGCGGGCCGCAGGTGATGCTGGGCTATTGGCACCGACCCGATGAAACCCGCCAGTCGATGACGGCCGAGGGTTTTTTCCTGACCGGCGATATCGGCATCATGGACGAGAAGGGCTACACCCGTATCGTCGATCGCAAGAAGGACATGATCGCGGTGTCGGGTTTCAAGGTCTACCCGAATGAGGTGGAGGCCGTGATTGCCGCGCACCCCGGCGTGCTGGAGTGCGCGGTCGTGGGCGTGCCGGACGAGCGATCCGGCGAAATGGTGCGCGCCTATGTGGTCAAACGTGATCCCGCCCTGACCGAGGCCGATATCCAGGCCTGGTGCCATGAGCGGTTGACCAACTACAAGCGTCCGCGTGTCATCGAATTCCGCCAGGAATTGCCCAAGAGCAATGTAGGCAAGATCCTGCGTCGCGAGTTGCGTGATGCCACGG
>JAEWJD010000107.1 GCA_023386765.1 Pseudomonadota bacterium
TCGCCGTGCCGGCACCATCATCAATCGCGCCAGCCTCGATCCCGACCGCCTGACCGTGGCGCGCAAGGGTCCGCGCGATTATGTCACGGAAGTGGATCGCGCCGCCGAGGAGGCGGTGGTCGAGGTGTTGCGCACGGCTTATCCGGATCACGCCGTGCTGGGCGAGGAATTTGGCCTGCAAGGCCCCGATCAGGCAGAGTTTCAGTGGATCATCGATCCGCTGGACGGCACCACCAACTTCATTCACGGCCTGCCCAATTACGCCGTGTCGATTGCCCTGACGCAGCGCGGCCTGGTGACCCAGGCCGTGGTCTACGATCCGTCGCGCAATGAGTTGTTCACTGCCAGCCGTGGCGGCGGCACCTTCCTGAACGACCGCCGCATGCGGGTGTCGGGCCGCGTGCGCTACCACGAGGCGCTGCTGGGCGCGCACTGGCCCTCGCCGGTCGATGCCGACCACGCCAGCGCTTCGCGCTTTCGCAACATGGCCGAGGGCAGCGTCGGCGTGCGCCGCCTGGGGTCGACCGTCCTGGAGCTGGCTTATGTCGCCACGGGCCGCCTGGACGGCTTCTGCGGCGTTGGCCTCAAGCCCTGGGATGTCGCCGCCGGCAGCCTGCTGGTGCTCGAGGCGGGCGGCCTGGTCGCCGACTTCGATGGCGAGCAGGGCTGGATGGACTCCGGCAACGTGCTGGCCGGTACGCCCAAGGTCTTCACGCAGATGATGACCGCGTTGCAGCCCAAGGCCTGAGCCTGGCCGTGCCTTCCCGAAAACCGGCCTTGTGCCGGTTTTTTCATCCCGGGGCCGGGATCCGGCGCGTGCAGGATTTTGTGACCATACTGTCACGGGCTTGCATGTACGATTACCGATTGCCCAACTTCTGGAGTGCCTGATGGAGTGGCTGCTTGACCCCGCCGCGTGGGTCGGCTTGCTTACCCTTGTCATCCTTGAAATCGTCCTCGGGATCGACAACCTGATCTTCATCGCCATCCTGGCCGACAAGCTGCCGCCTGCGCAGCGCGACCGGGCGCGCGTGGTGGGCCTGTCCCTGGCCCTGGTGATGCGCCTGGGCTTGCTGTCGGTGATGTCCTGGCTGGTCACGCTGACCCGGCCGCTGTTCTCCCTCGGGACGTTCTCCTTCGCCGGACGCGACCTGATCCTGATGCTGGGGGGCCTGTTCCTGCTCTTCAAGGGGACCATGGAGCTGCACGAACGCCTGGAGGGCGGTGGCATGTCGCCGGCCAGCGGGTCGCGCGACTATCCCAGCTTCTGGGTCACGGTGACGCAGATCGTGGTGCTGGACGCGGTGTTTTCGCTCGATTCGGTCATCACCGCCGTGGGGATGGTGGATCACCTGGCCATCATGATGATCGCCGTGATCATCGCCATCGGCATCATGCTGGCGGCCTCCAAGCCGTTGACGCGCTTCGTCAATGCCCATCCCACGGTGGTCGTGCTGTGTCTGGGCTTTTTGCTGATGATCGGCTTTTCGCTGCTGGCCGAGGCCTTCGGCTTCAAGGTGCCCAAGGGTTATCTGTACGCGGCCATCGGTTTCTCGGTGCTGATCGAGGCGCTCAACCAGATCGCGCGGCGCAACCTGCTCAAGCTGGATGCGCGCCGGCCGATGCGTGACCGCACGGCCGAGGCGGTGCTGCGCCTGCTCGGCAAGCGCCCGCAGGCCGAGCCGGCCGCGAGCGATGAGACGTCACCGGCGGTCATCGCCGCTTTCGGCATAGAAGAGCGCAATATGGTCAGCGGCGTGCTGACCCTGGCCGAACGCTCCATCCGTTCCATCATGACGCCGCGCATTGATCTGTCATGGATCAATCTCGACGACGACCCACAGCTCATCCGTGAGCAGTTGATGCGCGCGCCGCACAGCTTCTTTCCGGTGTGCCGCGGTGCGCTGGACGAAGTGATCGGTATCGCCCGGGCCAAGGATCTGGTGGCCGATCTGATCACCGAGGGGTGCGTCAATACCAAGCGCCTGCGCGAGCCCATCATCGTGCACGAGTCCATCGGCATCCTGCGCCTCATGGAGACCCTCAAGCGTTCGCGCGGCCAGCTGGTGTTGGTGGCCGACGAGTTTGGTGCCATCGAGGGGGTGGTGACACCGATCGACGTGTTCGAGGCGATTGCCGGCGAGTTTCCCGACGAAGACGAAGTCGCCGATATCACCGCCATCGGCGACGATGTCTGGCAGATCGATGGCGCCGCGGACCTGCACCACGTCGAACAGGTGCTTGATACCGAGGGGCTGGTCGATGAGGCGCAGGATTATTCCACGCTGGGCGGCTATCTCCTGATGCGATTCGGGAAACTGCCTCAGCCGGGCGACAGCTGCGATTATGAAACCCCTTACTTCCGCTTTCGCTTTGAAGTGCTGCACATGGCAGGGCGGCGCATCGCCTCGGTGCGTGTGCAGCGCATTGCGCTGACCTTGTTCGACGTTCCTGACGATACCGCGCAGGCCTGATCCCGGCGCGGCCTTCCTCTGACTTCTATTTCTGCATTGCACCGTGACCGACAGCCACATCTACCTTATCAAAGCGTTCCTCCTGGGCATTCTCGAAGGCCTGACGGAGTTCATTCCCGTGTCGAGCACGGGACACCTCATTTTGTTCGGTGACTGGATCGAATTCGACTCAGGCACGGGCAAGGTGTTCGAAGTCGTGATCCAGCTGGGCTCCATCCTGGCGGTGATGTGGATCTTCCGGGCCCGTCTGTGGCAGCTGATCCGCGGTACGCTGAGCGGCGATCGCCAGGAGATGCTGTTCACGCGCAATCTGCTGGTGGCCTTTCTGCCGGCCGCGGTCATCGGGGCGATCTTCATCAAGCACATCAAGCAGGTGTTCTATCACCCGGCAGTGGTGGCGGTGATGCTGGTGGTGGGCGGGCTCATCATGCTGTGGGTCGAGCGGCGCGCGCCCAAGACCCCGGGCGACCGGCCCGGCGCCGCCGACGATACCGCTTCGGACGAGCGCGCCACGGCGCGCCGGCTGGAGGACATCAGCTGGAAGCAGGCGCTGGGCGTGGGCGTGGCCCAGTGTCTGGCGATGGTGCCGGGCACGTCCCGTTCCGGCGCCACCATCATCGGCGGCATGATCGCCGGGATCCAGCGCAAGACGGCCACCGAATTTTCGTTCTTCCTGGCCATGCCGACCATGCTGGGCGCGGCAGTCTACGACATGTATCGCAACGCCAGCCTGCTCTCCAGCCATGATCTCTCCGGCATTGCGGTGGGCTTCGTGGCGGCCTTCCTGAGCGCCCTGGTGGTGGTCCGCGCCGTGCTGCGCTTCGTGGCCAACCATACCTATCGCGGCTTTGCCTGGTACCGCATCGCACTGGGCCTGGTGGTGGGAGGCTGGCTCCTGCTGCGGGCCTGACGCCGCGCCAGGGCCGGCTTGAAGGCCGCAGCAACGAAACGACCGCCTCGAAGGGCGGTCGTTTTTCTTGCGGGGCACGTACTTTACTCGGCGTCGTCCAGGTCGTACTGCTGGAGCCCGTCGGCATCGATCACCAACCAGCCGCCACGGGTGGCGCCATGGTCGCAATCCCAGTCGGGCAGCACCCAGCGCTCACATTTGCGGCCGTCCACGCTCAATACGTGGCGCTGCGGGCGGTGGGTGTGGCCGTGAATCATGAGGGCCACGCCGCTGTCGCGCAGGGCCGTCTCGACGGCCTGGGCGTTCACGTCCATGATTTCCATGGTCTTGGCCTGATTGGCCGCCATGCTTTCGCCGCGCGCCTGCTGGGCCATCTGCAGGCGTTCGGGAATGCTCATGGAGAGAAACTGCGCCTGCCAGCGCGGGTCGCGCACCATGGTGCGAAATTGCTGGTAGGCCGCATCGTCCGTACAGTACTCGTCGCCGTGACTGAGCAGCACCGTACCGCCATCGGTCTGCAGCAGGGCCTGATCGGGGAGCAGGCGTGCGCCCACGGCGTCGGCCAGCTCCTGGCCCATCAGGAAATCGCGGTTGCCGCGTCCCAGATAGACCGGGATGCGCGCTGCGGCGGCTTTGAGCGCCTGCAATGCCTGGGCAAGCCAGGGCGGAGCGGCGCGGATGACATCGTCGCCGATCCAGGCGTCGAAGATGTCGCCCGGCAGCAGCAGGGCATCGGCTTCTTCTGCCGCCGCCTCCAGGAAGCCCGCAAAGGCTTCGGCGGTGGCCGGCGTGGCCGGCCCGAGATGCACATCGGAAGCCAGCCAGAGCGTGCCCGGCAGCGCGATCGTCTCGATGTTATTCAAGGACTTCGGCCTTCTCGATGATCACGTCTTCCTTCGGCACGTTCTGGTGAAAACCGTTGTTGCCGGTCTTCACGCCCTTGATCTTGTCGACCACGTCGGTGCCTTCGGTCACGGTGCCGAACACGGCATAGCCCCAGCCTTGGGGGGTGGGTGCGGTGAAGTTCAGGAAGTCGTTGTTGGCGACGTTGATGAAGAACTGCGCCGTGGCCGAGTGCGGATCGCTGGTGCGGGCCATGGCCAGGGTGTACTTGTTGTTCTTCAGGCCGTTGTCGGCTTCGTTGTCGATCGGCTCGCGGGTGGGCTTTTGCTTCAGGCCCGACTCGAAACCGCCGCCCTGCACCATGAAGCCGTCGATCACGCGGTGAAAGACCGTGCCGTCATAGAAGCCGTCCTGCACGTATTGCAGGAAGTTGGCGGCCGTCTTGGGGGCTTTTTCGGCATCCAGCGTGATGACCATGTCGCCTTGGTTGGTATGCAGCTTGACGCGAGGATTGCTCATGGAAGTAGTGCCTTCTGAAAGAGAGGGGGTGGGGGACGTCTGGGCGCCTGCGCTCAGGGGCAGCAGCGCGGCCAGCAGGAAAGCGCCGGCCCAGCGGCCCAGCGGTTTGATACGCGAATCATAAGCGGTCATGAGTGCGATTTATCCTTCAGTAGCTTTTCGAGGTCCTGGGCTTTTTCTTTCATCCCGGGCACGCCGCGCTCGGCTTCCTGCCGATAGGTGCGCAGGGCGATCATGAGCTGCAGGTCGCCCAGGTTGGCGCGCGCCGCCGGATAATTCGGATTGACCCGCAACGCCATGTTAAGCGCATCCTGGGCGCGATCCAGCTCGCCACGCGAGGCGTACAGCGCACCCAGATTGTTCCAGGGTTCGGGCAGTTCAGGAAAGCGGGTGGTCATCTCGTTGTAGATGGCTTCGGCTTCCTGGTCTCGTCCCAGCGCGCCCAGCACACGGGCATGCTGGAACATGAGCTGCACGTCGGTGCCCGGCAGGTTGCGCGAGGCCTGGGTGCGGGCCTCGATGAGCTTGAGCGCTTCATCGTAGCGTCCGCTGCTGATCAGGCGCTCGATGTGGTCGGTGACCTGCGAGGGTGACGGGGCCAGGCGCGTATCCACGCCAGGCTTGGCCGCTTCGAGCAGGCGAGCCAGGCTCTCCCAGCCACCTTCGGGCGGGGGCTCGTCCAGGGTGGTCGTGGCCGGCGGGCCGTCCCGCAGGGGGATGCCGCCGGCCATGGATTGCGCCAGGGCTGCAGGGGCGGCAAGGGCTGTGCACAAGGCCAGCGTCCGCGCGGCGAAACGGAGAAACGACGGGGTCATCACAAGGCGTAGTCCATTGGCGGGCAAACGGCAGAAAAGCGCAGAGGCAGGCCGCTTGCTATACTTTACGATCGCCATTTTAGCTCTGGTTGAGGCAATGGCCCGCCAGAAGGTGGCAGACCGGTGCAATCAGGGGCGCAGCGGGGCGCATCGCGGGAGTTTCCGCGCTGCCCGCAAGTGCCGAAATTCACCGCAGCCGCCATCCGGGCGGCATTTCCCCCAACGACGTTCTGATACTTGCCGACGAGCGCCATGCTGCACATCTACAACACACTGTCGCGTACCAAAGAAGCCTTCAAACCGGTCCATGCCGGCGAGGTGCGCATGTATGTGTGTGGCATGACCGTCTATGACTACTGCCACCTGGGCCACGCCCGGATGCTGGTGTCCTTTGACGTGGTGCAGCGCTGGCTGCGGGCCAGCGGCTATGCCGTGAACTACGTGCGCAATATCACCGACATCGACGACAAGATCATCCGCCGCGCGGTGCAGACCGGGCGGCGCATGCACGAGGTCACCGAGTACTTCATCGACGCCATGCACGCCGACGAGCGCGCCCTGGGCGTGGCGCGGCCCGATCACGAGCCGCGCGCCACGCAATACGTGGGCGAGATGCTGGATATCATCGGCCGGCTGCGCGATAACGGGCTGGCCTATCAGGCCGACGATGGCGACGTGAACTTCTCCGTGCGCGGGTTCGCCGGTTACGGCAAGCTGTCGGGCAAGTCGCTCGACGATCTGCGCGCCGGCGAGCGCGTGGCCGTGGATACCGCCAAGCGCGACCCGCTGGACTTCGTGCTCTGGAAGTCGGCCAAGGAAGAAGAGCCGCCCGAAACCAAGTGGCAGTCTCCCTATGGCTTCGGTCGCCCGGGCTGGCACATCGAGTGCTCGGCCATGAGCAAGGCGCTGCTGGACCTGCCGCTGGACATCCACGGTGGCGGCCCGGACCTGAAATTCCCGCACCACGAAAACGAGATCGCCCAGACCGAAGGGGCGTTCGGCGGCAACCTGGCCAATGTCTGGATGCATTGCGGCCCCCTGATGGTCGATGCCGACAAGATGTCCAAGTCGTTGGGCAACTTCCGCACCATCCGCCAGACCATTGCGCAGGGCGAGGCCGCCGAGAACGAAGCGGTCTATGCGGTCAATCCGCGCGAAGCGGAAATGCTGCGCTTTTTCATCGTGCGTAATCACTACCGCAGCCCGCAGAACTACACCCCCGACAACCTGGTCGACGCCCAGAACGCGCTTGACCGCCTGTATCAGGCGCTGCAGAACGTGGCCCCCGATCAGGCCGGCATTGACTGGCAGGAGCCGCAGGCGCAGGCCTTCAAGGCGGCCATGGATGACGATTTCAACAGCTCCGGCGCCGTCGCGGCCTTGTTCGAACTGGCCACGCAGGCCAACCGTGATCGCGATGCGCGTGCTGCCGGCCAATTGCGTGCCCTGGGCGGCGTGCTGGGTCTGCTGCAGCTCGATCCAGTGGCGTACTTCCAGTCGTCCACGCGTTATTCGGCTGCAGCGATGGAGCAGGGCGCGGCCGCAGGCCAGCTGGATGCGGCACGCATCGAGGCGCTGGTCGCCGAGCGCAGCCAGGCCAAGCAGGCGCGTGATTTTGCCCGTGCCGACGCCATCCGCGCCGAACTGCGCGCGGCCGGCATCGAGCTCGATGACAAGCCGGGCGGCCTGACGCAGTGGCGTCGCGCCTGAGATCGACGGCCATGTCCAGTACTGACCTCGACGCTGCCAAACCGGATTACTGGGAAGAGGCCGTGGCGCACCTGATGCGCCGCGACCGCATTCTCAAGAAGATCATTCCGCAGCACAACCACACCTGGCTGATGTCGCGCGGTTCGCCGTTCGTGACGCTGGCGCGCGCCATCGTCGGGCAGCAGATCTCCATCAAGGCGGCCGATGCGCTCTGGACGCGCCTGCTGGAAGTCGCCGGCAAACGCCCGACCCCGGCCACTGTGCTGCGTGCCGGCGTGGCGGGGCTGCGCGAGGCCGGGTTGTCGCAACGCAAGGCCGAATATGTGCAGGATCTTGCGGATCATTTTGGCCAGCGCAAGGTGCATCCTGAGCGCTGGGCCTCCATGGACGACGAAGCGGTCATTTCCGAACTGGTCGCCATTCGGGGCATCGGCCGCTGGACGGCCGAGATGTTCCTGATTTTCAACTTGCAGCGGCCGGACGTCCTGCCCTTGGACGATCTTGGGCTGCTCAAGGCAATCTCGTTACACTACTTCAGCGGCGAGCCGGTATCGCGCTTCGAAGCCCGAGAGGTTTCGTTGGCCTGGCAGCCCTGGCGTACCGTGGCGACCTGGTATTTGTGGCGCAGTCTGGAACCGACTCCGGTCCAGTACTGATCCCGCCAGCGCCCTTCGACGGAACCACACCTCATGCGCAATACATTCCTGGAATTCGAACAACCGCTCGCCGAGCTTGAGAACAAGATCGAGCAGCTGCGCTATGTGCAGGCCGATTCTGCGGTGGATATTTCCGATGAAATCGGACGTCTGCAGCAGAAGAGCCAAAGTCTCGCCAAGGAAATCTACGGCAAGCTGTCGCCCTGGCAGACTGCCCTGGTGGCGCGGCATCCGCAGCGCCCCTACACGCTGGATTACGTGCGTGAGATCTTCACCGATTTCCATGAGCTGCATGGCGATCGCATGTATGCCGACGACCTTTCCATCGTGGGCGGCCTGGCGCGCTTTAACGGTACGCCCTGCATGGTCATCGGCCACCAGAAGGGGCGTGACACCAAGGAGCGTGCTGCGCGCAATTTCGGCATGCCGCGTCCTGAAGGCTATCGCAAGGCCTTGCGCCTGATGCGCCTGGCCGAAAAGTTCAGAATGCCCATCTTCACCTTCGTCGACACCCCGGGGGCCTATCCCGGCGTGGGGGCCGAAGAGCGCGGGCAGTCGGAAGCCATCGGCCACAACCTGTTCGTCATGGCCGAACTCAAGGTGCCGGTCATCGTGACCGTGATCGGCGAGGGCGGCTCGGGCGGCGCGCTGGCGATTGCCGTGGGCAACGCCGTGCTGATGCTGCAGTACTCCACCTATTCGGTGATCTCGCCGGAAGGCTGCGCCTCCATTCTCTGGCGCAGCGCTGACAAGGCTCCCGAGGCGGCTGAAGCGCTGGCCATCACGGCGCCGCGCCTGAAGGACCTGGGCCTGATCGACCGCATCGTCAACGAGCCGGTCGGTGGTGCGCATCGTGATCCTCGCGTCATGGCGCGGCTGCTGCGTCGTGCCCTGGGCGACTCGCTGCGCCAGTTGCAGGGTCTGACGCCCGAGCAACTGATCGAGCAGCGCCTGGAGCGTGTGCTGTCCTACGGCCGCTACCAGGAAACGCGCGCCTGAGTGGGCAAGGGTCTGACCATGTCGGGCCTCCCTGATCTCTCTCCCTACCGTGGCCTGCTGGGCGAGGCACCGCTGGCGAAGCTGCGCGCCGCCGTGGCGCACCTGCCTGCCGGTGCGCCGGTCGGCATTGCGCTGAGCGCCGGGCCTGACTCGGCCATGCTGGCCCTGGCGGCGGCCCTGGCGCTGCACGGCCGGCCGCTGCAGGCTTTCCATGTGCACCACGGTTTGCAGGCCGAGGCCGATGCCTGGGCCGCGCGTGCCGCTGCGCTCTGTGCCTTGCTGGGCTTGCCGTTTCAGGTGGCCAGGGTGAGGGTGCCGGCCGATGGCAGCGGCATCGAGGCGGCGGCACGCCAGGCGCGCTATGCCGCGCTGGCGCAACTGGCCGGGGCTGCCGGCGTGGAGCACATCCTGCTGGCGCATCACCGCGATGATCAGGCCGAAACCGTGTTGCTGCGCCTGCTGCGCGGCGCAGGCGTGGCGGGATTGGCTGCCATGCGCGCCGAGCACCGGCGCGACGGCCTGGTGTATCTGCGGCCCTGGCTGGATATCGGGCGCGATACGCTGCGCGAGGCCGCACAGGCGTTTGCCCGTTTGAGTGGCTGGCAGGCGGTCGACGACCCCACCAATGTCGACCCGCGCTATACCCGTGCCGCCGTGAGAACGGCGCTGGGGCCGGCGCTGGCGGCCCGCTGGCCGGGATGGCAGGGCATCGTGACGCGCCATGCGCGCCAGATGGCCGAGGCTGCCGACATCCTCGACGAAGTGGCGCGCGCCGATTTCGCCGCGCTGTCCCCCGGGCCGCAGGGGCAGGATTTCTCACTGGCTGCCTGGCGCAGCCTGTCGGCGCCCCGCCAGGCTCAGGTAATACGCCACTGGCTGCAGGGGCAGGGCCTGCGCATGCCATCCGAGGCGCGCCTGCAGGAACTGATGCGCCAGTTGCGTCAGCTGCATGCGTTGGGCCACGACCGTGCCCTGCGTTTGCTGCACGACGGTCATGAAATCCGCTGTCAACGCGGCCGGGTGTCGGTGATGCGTCAGGTGGACAAGCTCGCATAACGCTCTGCGCAAAATATCACCATGCGCTAGAATTACCGACTTTGCTCGCCCTGGGCGGGCCTTAAGCCAGAGTACGAGATGTCCCTGATCGTTCACAAGTATGGCGGTACGTCGATGGGCTCCATCGAGCGCATCAAGAATGTGGCGCGCCGCGTCGCGAAGTGGCACGCCGCCGGCCACCAGGTCGTTGTGGTGCCCTCGGCCATGTCGGGCGAAACCAATCGCCTGCTGGGCCTGGCCCGCGAGATTACGCCGCAGCCCAATGGCCGCGAACTCGACATGATCGCCGCCACCGGCGAGCAAGCTTCCAGTGGCCTGCTGGCCATTGCGCTGCAGGCGCAGGGCGTCAAGGCGCGCAGCTATGCAGGCTGGCAGGTGCCGATCATGACTGATTCGTCCTTCACGAAGGCGCGTATCAGCTCCATCGACGACACGCGCATCCGCGCCGATCTGGACGCCGGCAGCGTGGTCATCGTGACCGGCTTCCAGGGCGTGGATCCCGAAGGCCACATCACCACCCTGGGCCGGGGCGGTTCCGACACTTCGGCCGTGGCCGTGGCTGCCGCCCTGAAAGCCGATGAGTGCCTGATCTTCACCGACGTGGACGGCATCTACACGACCGATCCGCGCGTGGTGCCCGAAGCGCGCCGCATGCCGGTGGCCTCGTTCGAGGAAATGCTCGAAATGGCCTCGCTGGGCTCCAAGGTGCTGCAAATCCGTTCCGTCGAGTTCGCCGGCAAGTACCGGGTGCCCACCCGCGTGCTGTCCTCGCTGACCGACCCGCTTATTCCGCTCGAAGAAGAAATGGCTTCGGGCACGCTGATTACTTTCGAGGAAGACGAAAAAATGGAAGCCGCCGTTGTCTCCGGCATCGCCTTCAGCCGCGACGAAGCCAAGATCACCCTGCTGGCCGTGCCCGACACCCCCGGAGTGGCCTACTCCATCCTGGGGCCGGTCGCCGCCGCCAATATCGACGTCGACATGATCGTGCAGAACCAGTCGGTGGCTGGCACGACCGACTTCTCGTTCACGGTCAATCGCAATGACCTGGCCCGCACTGTCGAACTGCTCAAGCGCGACGTGGTGCCGGCCGTCAACGCCCGCGAACTCGTGGCCGACGACAAGGTCGCCAAGGTCTCCATCGTCGGCATCGGCATGCGTTCGCACGTCGGTGTCGCCAGCCTGATGTTCCAGACGCTCTCGCAAGAAGGCATCAACATCCAGATGATCAGCACCAGCGAGATCAAGACTTCGGTGGTGATCGACGACAAGTACATGGAGCTGGCCGTGCGCGCCCTGCACAAGGCCTTCGGTCTGGATCAGGCGCCGGCCGCCTGATTGAAGAAGTGGATGGTTGCTCCGTCCACTTTTTTTAAGATTTCTCGCAGTAAACGCGAAAAACCAAAAATTTTCGTGTAGAATCTTGGATTCTTCGGAGACGTGCCCGAGAGGCTGAAGGGGCTCCCCTGCTAAGGGAGTATGTGGCTAAAAACTGCATCGTGGGTTCGAATCCCACCGTCTCCGCCAGATACCGCTTCTGGCGCAGCCCGAAGTCAAAAAACCCGCAAGGCTCAGGCCTTGCGGGTTTTTTCTTGGACGCGCGTCCCGGCTCGCGTTTCCCGGGCATGGCGATCCTGTCCGACCTGGGCGGCGCGCAGGCAGTCTGCGAAGTGTTGCGCGACCGGCGTCATCTGTTGCAGGTCGGGCGCCGACAGACAGACATACAGCCTGGCGTCCAGGGGCTCATCGAGCGGCACCGGCTGCAGGTCATAGCGTTCCCGGAGCATCGGTATCGACTGGGTGCGCAGCAGGCACACCGCATCGGTGGCGCGCAGCATGGTGAACACCAACTGGATCGACAGGCACATCAGTTGTCGCTGCGGGACCGCCAGGCCCTGCCCGGCATGCAACCGCCTGAGAAGTTCGGGGCCGTATTCAGGCAGGATCCACAGGGCGTCCTGCAGCGCATGCAGGGAGCGGGCCTGCTGCCAGCGACTGCCGTTGCGTGTCATCAGGGTCAGGGGCAGCCGGGTGAGCAGTTCGCGCTGCCGGTCGCCCTTGACCGGCGCGTCCAGCTCGCTGTTGATAATGAAGTCGTAGTTGCCCGCCAACCAGCCCGGATCATGCGCCGCCGAGGTGACTTCCTTCAGTGTCAGCGAGACATCGGGATGGCTTGCCTGAAATCGCGGCAAGGCCTCGGGCAACAGCAGCGCGCCTGCCGCGCTGAAGCCCATCGATACATGCCCGCCGCCCTGGCCGCTCAGGCGACCGATCTCGGATTGCGCCCGTTGCAGTTCGTTGAGCGCCCGTCGGCTGTGCTGCAGCAGCGTCTGACCGATCGGCGTCAGGCGGCTGCCCTGCGCCGAGCGGATGAACAGCGGCGCGCCCACGCTGTGTTCCAGCTGTTTCATGGCGTGGGTCAGCGTCGGTTGCGTCAGGCCCAGGTGGCGGGCTGCCGCACGCAGGCTGCCGTGCGTGGCGACGGCGCGAAAGAGATCGAGCTGCCGGAGACTGAAGCGCCAGGTCAGATCCGGGTTTTCCTGGAGATTGATCATTTGAATCTCACATAGAACAAGGCTGTCTTCTTTTATATAGTGTTTTTTCCTATTCTGCCCATGGGGGGCCAGGGATAGGGCATCGCTGCGGAGTCAACCATGCATGCTGCTGTGTCCCCGAGCCGCCGTCGGCTGATTTCCGTCCTGGCCGCTGGCGCTCTGGCAGCAACGGGCATCCGCATGGGCCGCGCTGCGCCGGTGACGCGCATCTTGGTGGGTTTTGCGCCGGGCGGCGGCGTGGACCGGATCGCGCGATTGCTGGCGCGGCCCATGCAGCTCAGTTTGGGAGAGGTCGTCGTGGTCGAGAACCGGCCGGGTGCGGGGGGATTGCTGGCAGCGCATGCCGTGCTGAATGCGCCGGCGGATGGGCATACCTTGCTGCTCAGCAACGATCACGCCCTGGCCATCGTGCCGCATCAGGTGCGCGGCGCGGGTTACCGCTCGCCAGACGATTTCTGTGCGGTCGCGCAACTGACCGACAACGCCGCGCTGGCCTTGGCGGTGAGAGCGGATTCGCCTTTGCGCGACCTCGCCGACCTGTCGGCGCTGCCCGGTACGCCCGCCGTGGGCGTACCTGCCCCGGGCAGCGTGCCGGCCTTTGCCGTGGAGCTGGTGGGCGAACGGTTGGGCGTCGATCTGGTGGTGGTGCCCTATCGTGGCGGCGCGCCAATGGTCACGGAATTGTTGGGGGGTCATCTGGCAATGGGCATGACGTCGGTGGCCGAAGTGCTGGAGTCTTGGCGGGCTGGCAGCTTGCGCCTGCTGGCAGTCACCGGGGCCCGCCGGCACCCCGACCTGCCGCGCGTGCCGACCTTTCACGAGCAGGGCGTGCCGGGCCTGGAGCATGGCAGCCTGGTGGGCCTGTTCGCCCCTCTGGGAACGGATGCCGGGCGCGTCACCACGCTGCGGCAGGCGGTATTTGAGGCCCTGCAGGATGAGGATGTCAGGCAGCAGTTTCGCCTGCTGGGTTCGCAGGTCAGTCCGGGAGACGGCGACACGTTGGCCCGGACTCTGCGCGAGATTCATCAGAGGTGGGCGATCCGCGCCCGACGGTCGGCCTCTCCCTGAGAGCGGTGCCGCTTCCCCCCGTAGTTGTGACCAGGACCCTGCCATGTCTTCCCCGGTTCCCCGTGATTGTTTTGCGCATGTCTATGTCGATGCGCGCAGCAAATTCCAGGACGCTGCAAGCGCGGTCTCGGCTTCCTTGGCCGCTTATGTGCTGCCCGGCTTGAGCGGTGCGCTGGGAGAGGTGCTGTCGATGGACGTGGCTTATCTGGGTGCCGAGGATGCGGAGAGCCTGCTCATCGTCTCCTCGGGTACCCATGGGGTGGAGGGGTTCTGTGGTTCGGCCTGTCAGGTGGCCTTGATGCGAGACGAGGGCCTGCGGGCGCTGCTGGCTGCCCGGCGGGTCGGCTGTCTGTTGGTCCATGGCGTCAATCCCTACGGGTTTTCGCATCTGCGGCGCGTCAACGAGGACAACATCGATCTGAACCGCAATTTCCGCGGGCCCAACGACCTGATGCTGAACAACCCCGGCTACGACCAGCTGCATGATTTGTTGCTGCCGGCCAGCTGGCCTCCTGCGGCGGAGAATGCGGCTGCATTGCAGCGTTACCAGGAGGAGCACGGCTGCACCGCCTTTCGTGAAGCGGTCATGACCGGGCAGACCAGCCATCCGGGCGGCCTGTTCTATGGCGGCTATGCGCCCAGCTGGAGCAATCGCAGTCTGCGCGCGATCCTGCGCACCTATGGGGCCCAGCGCCGGCGCATCGCCTGGATCGATATTCACTCGGGGCTGGGGCCTTACGGGCATGGCGAGAAAATCCACGGCGGCCTGTCTGGTGCCGTGGACAATCTGGCGCTGACGCGCCAGGTATGGGGCAGCGATGTGGTGGCTGCCTGGGCCAATGACTCGGTGTCGCGACAGGTCAAGGGGCACGCCCTGGGGGCGATATTCGATGAGTGTCCGCAGTCGCAGAACGTCGGGATCGCACTGGAGTTCGGCACCCGTTTCCCGACCAGCCTGCCGGCCATGCGTGCCGAGCAGTGGTTTCACCTGCGTCCGGCGCTGACGGGCACACGCGAGCAGGTCAACGCCAAGCGGGCGCTGCGGGAGGCCTTTTTCATCGATGAGGATATCTGGATGGCCATGGTGCTGGCGCAAAGCCGCACCGCTGTTGTCCAGGCTTGCCGCGGGCTGTGAGCAGGCCGGCGCGCCGCGCCGGCCCTCGGGATCAGCCCTGCATGGTCTGGTGGCGCACCAGGCGGGCATAGGCGCCGTTGCGCGCGATGAGCGCGTCATGGCGGCCTTGTTCGACCAGGCGCCCGGCATCCAGCACCAGGATCTGGTCGGCATCGCGCACCGTGGACAGGCGGTGGGCGATGATGAGCGTGCTGCGTTCGCGCATCAGGCTGTCTAGTGCCTGGCGGATCTGTTGCTCGCTCAGGGTGTCCAGGTGCGACGTGGCTTCATCCAGGATCAGCACCGGCGCATTCTTCAGGAAAGCACGCGCGATCGAGATCCGTTGCCGCTGTCCACCGGACAGTTGCATGCCGCGTTCGCCGACCCGGGTCTGCAGGCCATCGGGCAGGGCTCGCAAGAAGTCGCTGAGCGCCGCGCGCTCGATTGCCTGATGCAGTTCGGCATCGCTCGCGTCCGGGCGCGCCAGGCGGATGTTGGCCGCCAGCGTATCGTTGAACAGATAGGTGTCCTGCGTGACCAGCGCCACGTGTTCGCGCAGGTTGTCCAGCTCCAGCTGGCGCAGATCTCGACCATCGAGCCGGATGGCGCCTTGCTG
Source organism: Pseudomonadota bacterium (assembly GCA_023386765.1). GTDB lineage: Bacteria > Pseudomonadota > Gammaproteobacteria > Burkholderiales > Burkholderiaceae_B > Bordetella. The sequence continues at coordinate 15,336 of JAEWJD010000107.1, forward strand.
CGGATCCCAGAAACGCAGCAAGAGGTGGGCGATGGTGCTCTTGCCGGCGCCAGAGGCGCCGACCAGGGCGGTGGCCTGGCCGCGCTCCAGCGTGAACGACAGTTCGTGCAGCGTATCGCGCGCCGTGCCGGGATAGCGGAACCCGACCTGCTCGAAACGTACCTGGACTCCGCCGGGCGCAGGTGCCAGGCGGTCGGGGCCGTCCTGGACCGGCACCGGTTCGTTGGCGACCACATGCAGGCGTCGGGTGGCCGCCACCGTGTCGGCCAGTTGCCGGCTGACCTGAGATATCTCCGAGACCGGCAGAAAGGTCGCCAGCGCGATCAGCACCAGCAGGGGCACCATCACCGCCGGTATGACGCCGGCGGCAGCCTGCATGGCGCCGGTGACAGCGACCGCCAGTCCGCCCAGGCCGGTGGCGATTTCGAAGCCCGTGGATTGCGCCGACAGATCGCGCAGCAAGGCGAGGCGCCGTTGCTGGTACTGGCGCGCACTGTCGAGGAACTGCTCACGCCGCCGGGTGGTGGCCTGGAAGGCCACCAGATCCGGCATGCCTTGCAAGGTGTCGGTGGCATGGGCGCTCATCTCGCCCAGTGCCTGGCGCGCCTGCTCTCCCAGGCGGTCGGCGCGCCGGCGGCCGCGCCACGGCGAAATCAACGCATAGACCAGAAAGGGCAGCAGGGCCAGCGCCACCATCCCGTCATAGGCGAACAGAAAACCCAGCACCGTCAGCGGCACCAGCACCGAGACGATCGCCGGTGCCAGGGTGTGGGCGTAGAAGTACTCCACCATTTCGACGTCCTGGGTGGCCAGCGCCACCAGGTCGCCCGAGCGGCGGCGTAGCAGATAGGCCGGCGCAAGACGTTCGAGCTGCTCAAAGAGTTTGACGCGCATATCGGCCAACAGCCGATAGGCCATGGCGTGCGCCAGCCAGGATTCCAGCCAATGGAACAACGCCGCCAGCGGTGCGACGATCAGCAGCGCGGCAATCAATGCGCTGGTGGGTTGGCCGTCGCGTACGGCTGCGACCACCAGGGCACTGAGTACGCCCACGCCGATGAAGGCTGCCACCCGCGCCACGCCCAGCAACACGGTGCTGATGACCGTGCCGCGCCAAGGGCGCACGAAAGCCAGCAAGGTGCCTAGGGTGGCACGCCAGCCGACCTGGGCCGCATCGGCATTCAGTGAGCGGGGCAGGGCGCCGTCGCCCGCTTTGGGCGCATGGGGGGCGGGACGATCCGTGGCGCTGCCAGGGGCGGGCGGCATGGCGCGGTCGCGCGCCTGTTCGCGCATGAGGGCGTAGTACAGGCCGCCCGCCTGCATCAGCGCCTCATGCGGGCCTTCTTCGACCACCCGTCCCTGATCCAGCACCAATACGCGATCGGCGCCGATCACGCTGCCCAGTCGGTGCGCCAGGATGAGTGTGGTGCGCCCGGCCATGAGACGGTCCAGTGCCTGTTGGATCAGGGCCTCGTTCTCGGAGTCCACCGAGGACAGGGCTTCGTCCAGGATCAGGATGGGGGCGTCGCGCAGCAGGGCGCGCGCAATCGCAAGACGTTGGCGCTGGCCGCCCGACAGTTGCAGGCCACGCTCGCCGATCCGGGTGTCGTAGCCCTGCGGCAGGGACAGGATGAAAGCGTCGATATTGGCCGCCCGCGCCGCTTCGCGCAGATCCTGATCGCTGGCCTGGGGGCGGCCCAGGCGCAGGTTCTCGGCGATGGTGCCGTGAAACAGCACGGGATCCTGGCTGACCAGGGCCAGATGCGAGAGCAGGTCTTCGTGCGCCAGCTCGCGTACGTCGCGTCCGCCGATGCGGACCGCGCCGTCCTGGGCCAGGCCTTCGCGCAGCAGCAGGCGCACGATGGTCGACTTGCCTGCCCCGCTGGGGCCGACCACGCCGACCCGCTCACCGGCGGCCACGCGAAAGCTCAGGCCCTGGTGCGCCTGGCGGTTGGACGGATAGGCGTAGCTGACCTGATCGAACTCGATGGTGGGCGTCAGCCTGACGCCGCGTGCGCCGCCCGGCCCGCTGTCGTCGCGGCGGGCATCCTGCAGGGCGTGGATGCTGGTGGCGGCGGACTGGCCGAGCAGGCCCCGATGCAATACCGCGCGCAGTTCACGCAAGGGGCGGAAGATTTCGGTTCCGGCCATCAGCACGATCAGCAGGGCTTCGACGCTCATGTCGCCGTGGGCCACCCGCCAGGCGCCCAGCGCGATGGCGGCCGCCGCGCCCAGGGCCACGCCCAGGTCGCTGATGCCGCGCGTCAGCAGGCTGACCGAGAGCACCCAGAACGTATGATCCGACAGCAGGCGGGCGCGTTCGGCCAGGCGGCGTCCGAAGGCCTTGCCCTGGCCGAAGGCCTTGAGGGTGGGCAGCCCTTGCATGGCGTCCAGGAAATCTTCGCCAAAGGCATTGAGCGCCTGCGAGCGCGCCAGGCTGGCACGGCGGTCCAGCATGTGTACGGCCATGGGGCCGAAAAGGGCAAAAAGCGCTGCCACCAGCAGCACGCTGGCGGTGGGCAGGTCCCAGAAAGCGATCACCCCGAAGATGGCCAGGGGCGCCAGCGCCGCGATCGCGACCTGGGGCAGATACTGGCCGAAAAACGTCTGCAGCTGCTCCACGCCATCGACCAGCGTCAGCATGATCCCGCCGGTGCGCTGGTTGGCGATCCAGGCCGGGCCCAGTTCGACCAGCCGGTCATAGAGCTGGCCGCGCAGCATCTGCTGGACGTCGGCGGCCCCCCGGTTGGCGGCCAGCGTGCGCCAATGGTCCAGCGCGGCGCGCAGCAACACCAGCACGCCCACCATGACGGCCGGCTCCAGCCATTGCTGCCAGGGCTGGTTGTCATAGACGCGCGCCAGCAGCACGCCCAGAAACACGTAGCGGCCGATGCCGGCGAGCATGGCCAGCAGCCCGAGCACCACGCCGCCCAGCATGCGGGTGCGCAGGCCGGCCGTCATCAGCCATAAACGATAGTCGAAATACATAGCATTCCCTCCAGGGCCTCATCATCTCCCGCTGCTTCGCTTCGGGAAAGCGATGCTTTCTCAATCATGGGTTGAGATAAACTCAACCCATGACACGCTCCTCTCCGCTTCCAGGCCATACCCCGCCGTTGGCTGCCCTGCGCGCCTTTGAAGCCGTTGCACGCCTGGGCAGCCTGAGCCGTGCGGCGCTGGAGCTGCACGTCACCAAAAGCGCCGTGAGCCATCAGCTGCGTGCGCTGGAGGCCGACATGGGTATAGCCCTTTTGCACCGAGGCGGACGTCTGAGGCGGGCCGAGGTGACGGAGGCCGGGGCCGATCTGCTGGCCTCGGTGCAACAGGCGCTGGCGTTGCTGGCCACGGCCTGCCGCAATACTCGCGCCGCCGCCCAGGGCCGCAGCCGCCTGGGCCTGAACATCTCGGCCAATCCGTCGCTGGCCTCCTTGTGGCTGGCGCCCCGGATCGGGCGTTTCATCGAACTGCATCCGGGCATCGACGTGCAAGTGTTTCTGCACGCCAACCAGGACCCCGCATGGAGCAGCCAGGCGCTGGATCTGGCTTTCCTGCATACGCGGGATACGGGGGCGCGGCTGGCGGCACCGGGCGATCTGCCGGTGTTGGCCGAAACGGTGCTGCCGGTCTGCAGCCCCACATTGATTGCAGCCGACCAACGTGATCAGCCGCGGGCCTTGCTGGCCCATCGCTGGCTGGAGGAAAAACACGTCGATAGCCCGGAGACCGATTGGCGCACCTGGCGCCGCCATCTGGGGTGGGAAGGCGAGCCTGCCGCCGAGCCGCTGGTCTTGAGCGGGTTGAGTACCGTCGTGGCCGCCGCCGTGGCCGGCGTCGGCATTTCGCTGGGGCGCGCGCCGCTGATTGACGAGGAACTCGCGGCTGGTCGGCTGGTGCCGCTGGTGCCGCAATATCGCCTGGCCGGTTCCTGGGGCTACGTCATGCGCATGGCGCGTGACGGCGGGCGGGCCGGCGCGGCGTTGCCGGCGTTGGTCGAGTTTCTGGTGGAGGAAGGGCGGCCCAGTTTCGAAGAACATGGGCGTTGTCTGCCGCCGATTTGAGTGGCCCGGTTTGTGTTGTTTTCTCAGGCATGTTATAAACACGCCTCTTTAGCGCCCGTAGCTCAGTTGGATAGAGTACTTGGCTACGAACCAAGGGGTCGTGGGTTCGAATCCTGCCGGGCGCGCCATATTGCAAGACACGCATGATTTCGGTTGTACGTGTCTGCGCCAAACGGTGCAAACCGGGCGGCGGCATCCAGACGGTTTCATCCGGTTGGACAAAAGAAAAAAAACACGCTATAGTTTCACGTCTTTAGCGCCCGTAGCTCAGTTGGATAGAGTACTTGGCTACGAACCAAGGGGTCGTGGGTTCGAATCCTGCCGGGCGCGCCATATTGGAAGGCCTGCAAGC
>JAEWJD010000122.1 GCA_023386765.1 Pseudomonadota bacterium
GGTTCAGGGTCATGGCGGGTTCGCAGGGGGAGGGGTCGGCATCGACCGGCAAGGTCGTGACCGCAAGGGAAAAAAGGGGGAGCAGCAGGGTCAGGCGTAGGGCTTTCATGAGATCTCCCGGGTCAGGCAAAGGAAGGGGTCAGGTCGGGGCGCGCCCGCTTGCGGCGTAGATGGCGGCAGCCAGGGCCAGCAAGGCCAGCAACAGAAAGGCCTGGGTGGCCGTCCAGGACGCGGTCAGGCGCGCCAGCCAAGGCCCCAGGCTGGCGCCGATGAACAGCACGAAGGTGTAGAACGCCACGGCCAGCCCTCGGCCTTCAGGGGCCGTCAGTCCGGCGATGCGCGCGATCAGGCTGGGCACGCTGACGCCGATGCCGGCCACGAACACCAGGCTGGCGACCAGCAAGGCATAGGGGTGGCCGGGGGCGGCGGCGCAGGCGGCCAGCCCGGCCGCGGCCAGCAGCAGGCCGGCAGTCACCAGCCGTTGCGCGCCCCAGCGTGGCAGCACGGCCGCCACCACCAACGGGGTGAGCAGGGCCGGCCAGGCGAGCGCGCGGGTCATCAATGGTGTGAGACCGTGGGTGTGCAACAGCGCGCCGGCGTGGCTGTCCAGGCCCAGGTAAAAGGCCACAAAGCACAGCAGCAGCACCGATGCCGGCCCGTAGACGCGCCGTAACGCCGGGCAGGCCAGGCGTGCGGCGAGCGTGCGCCAGAGGGTGTGCCACGCGCTGGGCGGGGTAGCGCGTGCGGGATCGGCCGGTGCGGCCCACAGCCGCCAGGCCGTCAGGGCGAAAAGAAGGGCCAACGGCAGCCAGGCCTGCTTCAGGCGGCCATGTCCGGCCATCGCCACGCCATAAATCTGCCCGGCCAGCCCGGCCGATAGAAATGCCGTGCTGAGCCAGGCCACGCCCCAGACCCGTTGACGGGGTGTGCCGCGCTCGGACAGATAGGCAATTACGGTCGGCGGAAAAGCCGCCGCCACCAGACCCTGGGCGGCACGCAAGCTCATCAGCCAGGCCGCCGAGGAGGCCCAACTGAGCGCAATGGTCAGCAGGCTCAGTGCTACCAGCGCGCCAGTCATCAGGGGGCGTCTCCCCAGGCGATCGGACAGCGGGCCGAACAGCAGAAAACCGACGGCATACGCAAAACCGAATACGCTGACCGAGGCGGCTGCCGAGGCCGGCGACAGATCGTAGGCGTGTGCCAGTTGCGGCAGTACGGCCAGCGGGAGATAGAGCAGAGAGACGACTGCCAGCGCGCACAGCACCAGCAGGGCGCGCAGTCCGGCGCCGGGCGAAGGGAGAGAGGACATGCCGGAAATCCTATGATAAATAGACAGCTAGCTACATAAATCAGCGATAACAACATTGCCCGGGATTCAATGATCTCGAGAAACGTAGTGAGCTACATAACTGGCAAAAAAATCAGGGCGCCTCGGTCAGGGCGGCCAGCACCCCGGGTTGGCCCAGTTTGAGCATGAGGCGATTGAGCACCTGGCGCTCGTCGGCATCGAAATGCGCCATCAGGCGGGCCACCCAGGCATAGTGGCCGGGCAGGGCCTGCGTCAGCATGGCGTCGCCTTCCGGGGCCAGGCGTACCAGCCGGGCTCGTGCATCCAGTGGATCGACGTCGCGGCTGCACAGGCCGGCGCCGAGCATGCGGTCGATGACCCGGGTCATGGTTTGCGAAGTGACCGAGACCCCCTCGGCCAGGCGGCCCACGCTCAGGCCATCAGGATTGCGCTTGAGCAGCAGCAACACGAAAAACTGGGTCTGCGACAGCCCCCCGAAACGCGCCAGGTTGGCCTCGAAGGCCGAGAGCATCTCCTGGGTGGCCGACGCCCAGATCAGCCAGGTCTGCAGACCCTGGATATCGGGGTTGCCGTAGTCGGCTCCGAAGCGCTCCAGGGTGTCATAGCTGGGAAGGTCTTTGAGTTCGAACATCGCCGGGGAATCTCCTGTGGCCATAAATGTAGCCAGCTACATATATGTTGTCAAGCCACCGGCAGGGACCGGGGCTTGAGGCAGAAGGGGCGGGTCTGGCTGGCGCCGTCAGCTGCCGTGGCAGTCCGCCCAGCAATTGGGGGTTTCGTACAGGCGCACGCGGCTCAGGCGCAATTGGCCGCCATAAGCGCCCTGATATTCGGGCGCCAGCCGGGTGAAGATGATGGCCGCCAGGTTTTCGGCAGTGGGAATGCGGTCCAGCACCACGGTTTTGTGGTCGGGCAGGGTAGCCAGGAAATCGCGCACGGCCACATCGCCCTCATAGACCAGAAAGGCATGATCCCAGACGTCGACCACATGGGTCTTGGCGATCTGCTTGATCTCCGAAAAGTCCATCACCATGCCGGTGTCGGATTGCCCCGGCGTCTGTACGACTTCGCCGCTGAGCGTGATCTCCAGCACGTAGCGATGGCCGTGCAGGTTGCGGCACTGGCTGCGGTGGTCGGGGATGCGATGGCCGGCGTCGAACTCCAGCTTGCGGGTTACGGAAATCACCGGGCCTCCCGGCGCAGGAAAATCATCATGGAATGCCTATGTATTTATGGGTTTGCAGGCTCAGGCGCCATTGCGGATGAGCCATGCAGTAGTTCACGGCCGCCTCGGTATTGGCCAGGCGCTGCGGATTATCCATGGGCTGCAGAAAAAAATGCTCGAAATCGAGCCCGGCAAAAGCCTCCGGCAGCGCCTCGGTCTGCGGATAGACCAATTTCAATTCCTGGCCATGCGTCTGCACGATGCGGGCGCTGCCCTTGGGGCTGACGCAGATCCAGTCCACGCCGGGAGGCACCGGCAGGGTGCCGTTGGTTTCCAGCGCGATGGTGAAGCCTTGCGCACGCACCGCGGCAATAAGGGCATCGTCCAGTTGCAGCAGGGGCTCGCCGCCGGTGAACACCACGTAACGGCCTGCGCGGTCGTCGCCCCAGGTACGCGCCAGGGTGTCCGCCAGCGCCTGGGCGTTGCGGAACTTGCCTCCGCCCGGGCCGTCGGTGCCGACGAAGTCGGTATCGCAAAAGGTACAGGCGGCCTGGGCCCGGTCGCTTTCGCGCCCGCTCCAGAGGTTGCAACCGGAAAAGCGGCAGAAAACGGCTGCGCGCCCGGCCTGGGCGCCTTCGCCCTGCAGGGTCTTGAAGATTTCTTTGGCGGAGTAGGTCATGGCTGGCCGCAACACCGTGGGCAAATGCAAACCCGGCATTTTAGCCTCTGCCGGATGGTGCTGCGGCCAGACCCTGGCGGGCCGCCTTTGGCGTAGACTGCGCGGCTATGTGGCACATTCAAGATGACCTTTACCTGGACGAGAGCGAACTGGAGATCGGCATGATCCGAGCCCAGGGCGCGGGCGGCCAGCACGTCAATAAAGTTTCCAGCGCCGTGCACCTGCGTTTCGACTTGCGGGCTTCGCGGCTGCCCGCCGAGGTGCAGGAGGCGGTTCTCGCGTTTTCGGACCGGCGCATTTCCAAGGAAGGCGTCATCATCATCAAGGCGCAGACTTTCCGCAGCCTGGAGAAGAACCGTGCCGAGGCCATCGAGCGCTTGCTGACGCTGTTGCGCCAGAGCCTGGTCAAGGAAATCCCGCGACGCGCCACCAAACCGACGCGGGCCTCGCAGCGGCGCCGCGTGCAAGGCAAGCTGCAGCGCGGCGACATCAAGCGTCTGCGCGGGCGGGTGGGCGACGAATAAGCGCATCCTCCAGCGCGGTTTGAGTCGGGCTCATCTTGGTGGATACAATGTCACTAATATTGGATTCAATCTGGACGGTTCTCGCAAAAGGAGCGCGGGCGGTAGATGCGAAGCAATGATGCAAAGCTGGTGACGGAGCTGGCCAGCCAGATCTCCGAAGGCATACTGAACGGGCGCTATCCTCCCAACAGCCGCTTGCGCCAGGAGGCGTTGGCGGCCGAGTTCGGCGTCAGCCGCACGCCCGTGCGCGAAGCCTTGTCCCAGCTGGAGGCCAAGGGCCTGGTGGTCCAGCGCAAGCGCCTGGGCGCGGTGGTGTGCGCGCCGTCCATCCGGGATGTGCGCGAGAACTACCAGGTACGCAGCGAAGTCGAGGGGCTGGCCGCCGAGTTGGCCGCCACCTGGATCACGGATGCGCAGCTGCAACAGTTGCGCGAGATCCATGAGCGTTTCCATGCCGCCGTACTGAGCCTGAACAATATCGCCATGGCAGCGGGCCAGCCTGCCGATGAAGCGGCTGCGGCGCAGGCGCTCAACCAATGGATACAGAGCAATGGTGAGTTCCATGCCCTGATCTACGATGCCTCGCACAACGCTTGCCTGCAGCGCATCATCCGCGAGCTGCATCTGGGCTATACGCGCAACATCCTGGCGACCACCGCGATGGGGATGTACCGCCACCGGATGGAGCAGACCATCGCCCACCACATGGAAATCCTGAAGGCGCTCAGCCAGCGCGATCCGCAGGCCGCGCGGGCGGCCATGCGGCGTCACATCCTCGAATCAGGAGAGTTCGTGGTGGCGTGGCTGAGCACCCACGCCGAAGCGGGTCCGGCCGTCTAGGCAGCCAGTACCTGCGGCACGCGGCTGGCCGGGGGCGTGTTGCGCGAACGGTGGCAGCGGATCAGGCCATCGATGATGACCATCCCGATGCCCGGGATGTCGCCTTTGCCCAGGCTTTCCAGCAGCGTCTGGCCATCGGAATGCTGGGCGGTGTCCATCAATACGAAATCGGCGCTGCGGCCGGGCTCGATCAGGCCGCAGTTCAATTCGCGGATCCGTGCCGTGTTGCCGGTCGCAAAACAGATGGCCTGTTCGGCCGGGATGCCGCCCACGCTGCTGAGCAGCGCGATCAGACGCAGAATCCCGGTCGGCTGCACGCCAGAGCCCGCAGGCGAGTCGGTGCCCAGGGTGACCCGGTGCAGTTCATTGCGCTCGCGCGCGGTGCGCGCGGCGAACAACGCGGAAAACTCGTTGCCGTTGTGCACGATCTCGATGGCGCGGTCACAGCCTTCACACAGACAGCGGATCTGGTTGATGGGCAGCGAGGTATGCCCGCCGTTGATGTGGCCGATGATGTCCGGATCGGTTTCCAGGATCATGTCGGCATCCACATAGCTGGAGCCGGGTGTCGAAGGCCCGCCGGTATGGATGGTCGACTGGATGCCGTGCTTGCGCGCCCAATCGACCATCTGGCGTGCGGTGCTGCCGTCCTTGACCGTGCCCAGGCCGATTTCACCCAGGGTCTTGATGCCGGCGGCGGCCAGTTCGGCGAAGTCCTGCTCCTGCATGCCTTGCTCGATGACCGGCGCGCCGGCAATCACTTTCACGCCGCCAGGGCGAAAGGCCTCGTAGCAGCGTTGCGCCGTGATGGCCAGGGCCTTGAGCCCGAGGATGTCGCGCGGACGGCCAGGCAGGTGAACTTCGCCGGCCGACACCATGGAGGTGACGCCGCCGTTCATGAACGAGTCGATCCAGCCGAGCTGGTTCTGGCGCGGCGTCCAGTCGCCGAAGACAGGGTGGACGTGGCCGTCGATCAGGCCTGGCGACAGGCAGCAGCCCTGGGCGTCGATGCGCAGATCGGCCTGGTTGGTGTCCAGGTCGCGCTCCAGACCGACGGCCTGGATCAGCCCGTCCTGGCAGACGATGGTATCGGCGTCCAGGATGGGCTGGGCCAGATCGCCGGACAGCAGCAGGCCGATGTTGCGGATGACCAGTTTTCCGGCCGGCGCGGTGGGTGCAGTGGGATGCATGGGAACTCCGTCGTTTCAATGTTGATAGGGTGAGCGCATTGCCATCGCCGAGCCCAGCGCCACCACGCCCAGTGCGATCAGATAGGCGATCACATAGGTTGGTTTTCCGCCGCCCAGCTCCAGCAGGTAGATGGCCATGACCGGTGCGATGCCACCGCCGATGGCGCCCGAGACCTGCACCCCGAGCG
>JAEWJD010000161.1 GCA_023386765.1 Pseudomonadota bacterium
GCCGTGGCGTGCCCCGCTGCCTTACTGCGCTTCCCGCGCGAACACCCACAGGCTGTCCGCCGGCAAGGCCAGCCGGCAGGTGCCAGGCTGACGACCCTGCGGACCATAGGCGCGCAGCGACATGGCCTGCAGGCGATCGCCCTCGGCGCGAAAGAGATACTCCCAGCGATCCCCGAGATACATCGAAGTGATCAGCGGCAGCTCGATCTCGTTGCCCTCGCCATCCTCGCCCAGACGCACCTGCTCCACGCGGATCACGGCGGTCGCCGGTTGGCCGACCTGCAGGCCCTGCGTGGCCTGACCCCACAGACGCCAGCCCGGGCCTTCGATGCAGGCCCGGTCTTGGCGCAGCTCGGTCACGGTACCGTCCAGGCGGTTGTTGCTGCCCATGAACTCGGCCGTGAACAGCGTGCGCGGCGAGCCGTACATTTCCTGGGGCGTACCCTGTTGTTCGATCTTGCCGTTGTTCAGCAACAGGATGCGATCGGAGATCGCCATGGCCTCGCTCTGGTCGTGCGTGACCATCAGCGCCGACAGGCCCAGGCGCACGATCAGCTCGCGCAGGAAGGCGCGAGCCTCCTCGCGCAACTTGGCGTCCAGGTTCGACAGCGGCTCATCCAGCAGGATCACCGGCGGGCTGTACACCAGCGCCCGGCCGATCGCCACGCGCTGCTGCTGCCCACCCGACAGTTGATGCGGATGACGCTGGCCCAGCTTGCCCAGCCCGAGCTGATCCAGCACGTCCTGTACGCGCTGGCGCACTTCGTTGGCGGGCACGCGGCGCAGCTTCAGCGGATAGGCCACGTTGTCGAACACGGTTTTGTGCGGCCACAGCGCGTACGACTGGAACACCAGCCCCAGGTTGCGCTCCTCGGCCGGCACTTCCTGGCGCGCGGCGCCATCGTAGACCACCCGCTCGCCGATGCAGATACGCCCGGCCTTGGCCCCCTCGACGCCCGCCACGGCGCGCAGCAAGGTGGTCTTGCCGCTGCCCGAGGGGCCCAGCAGCGACACCACCTCACCCTGGCGCAGATCCATGGAAACGCCCTTGAGGACCGGGTTGTCGCCGTAATCCAGATGCAGATCTTCGACGGAAAGCTCAATCATGAAGTTTGACTCCGAAACGCAGGGCGATGCCCAGGCCGATGACGACCAGAACGATATTGATGAAAGAAAGCGCGGCCACGATATCGATGGCGCCCGAGGCCCACAGCGACACCAGCATCGAACCGATGGTTTCGGTGCCGGGGGACAGCAGATAGACGCCGGTGGAATACTCGCGCTCGAAGATCAGGAACATCAGCAGCCAGGAACCGATCAGGCCATACTTGGCCAGCGGCGCGGTCACATGGCGCGTCACCTGCCCCGGCGTGGCGCCGGTGCTGCGGGCCGCCTCTTCGAGCTCGGGGCCGACCTGCAGCAACGTCGATGAGATCAGGCGCAGGCCATAGGCCATCCAGACCACCGTATAGGCCAGCCAGACACTGAAAATGGTGGTGCGCAAGGCGCGCAGCCCTTCGACCACGTTCTCATTGAGCCACTCGGCAAACGGCAGCACCGACATCCAGCCGTCTTCGAGGGAATTCTCCAGCCACATCGGCACGAACAGGAAGACCCACAGAAAGGCCAGGCCGGCCAACAGGCCCGGCACCGCACGAGGCACCAGCACGCTGTAGTCCAGGAAGCGCGTCACATGGTCAGGCTTGCGGTGCATGGCCAGCCCGATGAACAGATAGCAGGTCACCGCCAGCGCCCCGCCAAAGACCCCGATGGCCACCGAGTTGACGATGGCACGGATGAGGTTGGTCTGCGAGAACACCGTGCGGAAGGCATCCAGCGACAGGACATCGAGCAGCGACACCCCCATGCCCCAGTTGGACACGAAAGCCCGCAGCAACACGCCGATCAGGGGCACGATCACTGTCACCAGCAGCCAGGCCGCCACGACCCCGCCGGCCACCCAGCGCCAGCGCCCCAGCGGCAGGGCGCGGGCCCGCGAGGCCTTGCCCTTCATGGTCACGAAGCGGTTGGCCGAACGCATCAGGCGACGCTGCAGCATGACCAGCGGTATGGTCATCGCGATCAGTACCACCGCCACGGCCGCCATCAGGTGGTAGGAGGGGATGCCCAGCTTGTTGGTGAGCTTGTACAGATAGGTCGCCAGCACCAGGTTGCCTTCCGGATCCCCCAACACCAGCACCAGCCCGAACACTTCCAGGCCGAGGAAAAACAGCAGCACGGTGGCGTAGAGCATCGCCGGACGCACCATCGGCAAGCTCACTGACATCATGACGCGCAGCGGCGACGCGCCCGCGACCCGGGCCGCCTCCTCCACATCCGAGCCCATGCTGCGCAGGGCCGACGAGATATAGAGGTAGGCATGCGGCACGTGCGTCAGGCCGGCAATGATGACGATGCTGGTGAGCGAATAGATGTTCCAGGGGACGAAGCCCAGCAACTGTTCGGTCCAGAGGGAGAAAAATCCCACCGGCCCGGCGGCGACCACATAGCCGAAACCCAGCCCCATGGGCGAGACGAAGATCGGCACCAGGATCAGCGGCTCGATCCAGCGCCGCCCCGGCAGGTCGGTGCGTATCATCAGGAAGGCCAGCATGCCGCCCAGCGGAATGGAAATGGCCGCCAGCCCGAACGCCAGGATGAAGCCGCTCTTGAGCGCCTTGTAGAAATCCGGGTCCGAGAAAATGAAATCGAACGCCTCCAGGCTGAAAGTCTTGGAGGGCGAGAAAAACGGCGCCGAGAGAAAGCTCTGGACGATGATGAAAGAAAGCGGCGTATAGATCGCCAATGCCGTGAGCAGCACCACGATGCCGCGCGGCAAGGACTGCCATTTTCTGCGCAATGACTGCATGGGGAAATCCGTCGTCGATGATCGGGCGGCGCAGCGGCCGCCACCGGCAGGGTGCGCGGGGGGGGGGCCGTGGCGGCCCGCCCGCGGCAGCGTCACTGGGGCTTTACTTGCCCGTGGCCGCGCGCCATTCCTTGATGAATTCCAGGCGCGGCTTCTGCTCCAGGTAGGTCAGCAGCGTCTCGTTGACCGGGATGGGCTGCAGCGACTTGCCCAGCTTTTTGGTCAGGCCATCGACGTCGTTGTCGCCTTCGATGTCATCGCGAATCGAAGCCAGGTCGGAGCGGTTGGCAAGGATCTCCTGGCCCGGCACGGACAGCAGATAATCCAGCCACAGCTTGGCGGCGTTCTTGTTCTTGGACTTCTTGCTGATGAAAGCCACGCGCGAGAGCACCAGCGTGAAATCGGTGGGGTAGGAAATACCCAGCGTCGGGTCATTCTTGGCGCGCGTCTCGGCATAGGAACCCAGCACGTTGTAGCCCAGCAGGTTCTCGCCCGAGGACACACGCTCCATCATGGTGCCCGTGGAAGACTGCACCACCAGCCCGCCCGCCGCCACATCATGCAGCTGCTTGAAATAGTCTGGCTCATGGGCCTTGTCCTGCACGGCCAGCATGAAGCCGACAGCCGACTTCTCGATGTCGTAGGTGGTGACCTTGTTCTTGAAGCGCTGCGGGTCGCCGGCCACCAGCTTGGCCAGGGCCGTGTGCGTGGTCGGCACTTCATTGGCCTGGATCAGGCGCTTGTTGTAGATGAAAACCACCGGCTCGTAGGTGGTGCCGTAGGCCGAGTCGTTCCAGATCGACCAGGCCGGCAACTTGGCCGCCTCGGCGGTGCGGTACTTGAGCGCGTAGTCCACGGCCAGCTTCATGGCCGAGTCCATCGACGAGCTCCAGACCACATCACCGCTGGCGCTGCCCGAGGCCTGCTCGCTGATGTAGCGGTTGTACAGCTCGGTGCTGTTCATGTCGTTGTACTCGACCTTGATACCCGGATAGGCGGCCTCGAAGCCGGCGATCAACGGACCGGCCGCCTTGGTGTCGGTGGTCGAGTAAACCACCACCTTGCCTTCCTTCTTGGCACCGTCGATGATCTTCTGATAATCGGCCGGATAGGTGGCGGGCACGCTCTGGGCGAGTGCCGCGCCGGACAGGGCCGTCAGGGCAGCCGCCGTCAGGGCGGCCAGGCGAAACTTGGCTTGCATGGCTGTCTTCTCCACTGATGAATGGGTCGCTGGCTCGTCGGCCAAGCTGTATTCATCTTAGGAGGCGGTCTCTGTCGGCGTCCTGTCATCGCCCTGCCGCAAACCTCGGGGAAAACCCCCGCTCCGCTCAGGGACGCAGGGCCGGCGTGTCGGTCACCAGACGCATCCAGTTCTGCACGAAGCGGGACTGGCGCTGCTGGTCCAGCCCCACCAGCAATGCCGGGCTGAGCACGATCGGCTGGACAATGCCGCGCGCGCGCGTCTGCCAGGTATCGGCGGTCCAATCGCCCGGCGTACCCGGCATCAGCGCACCCAGCGAGGCATGGCTGGCCGCCACTTTCTGGCCCGCCGGCGACAGCAGCCAGTCGACCAACGCGCGCGCCAGATCCGGATTGGGTGCACGCCGCGCGATCAAGACCGAACGCGAAAGCACCAGCATGTAATCCTGCGGCATGACCACGCCGATCGAGGCACCGGCCCTCTGGCGTGCCAGGGCATAGGAGCCCAGCAGGTTGTAGCCCAGGTCGAGTTCGTCGTGCTCGATGGCGTCGAGCAACTCGCCGCTGGTGGCGCTCAGCCTGACGCCGACCTGCCCCAGGGCATTGGCCAGCCCCCAGAAATTGGATGACACCAGTTCATCCTGCTCGGCCAACAGATAGCCGACATTGCTGGCCGCAATGTCATAGGTGCCCACCCGGCCGCGCAGGCTGGCGCCTTCGCTCTCCAACAGCCGCAACAGTGCCTGGCGCGACTGCGGCGCGCTATCGGCATCGAAGCGGCGCGGGTTGTAGACCATGACGATGGGCTCGAAGGTAAAGCCATAGACTTCGTCGCGCCACTTGGCCCAGGCCGGCAG
>JAEWJD010000225.1 GCA_023386765.1 Pseudomonadota bacterium
GCCTGGGCCAGCGCGACGAGGATTTCCTGGTTTTCCATGTTTTGTCCGAAGCGAGAAAACCGCAGTGTAGGCGATCGGCATGGCAGACGTGTGGCCGCCGGGCCGGGCAGCAAGTCCGCCTTGGCTCAGCGCAGCGGCACGGCCGTGGTGTAGAGCACCTGTTTGAGCGCGAAGCTGGAGCGGATGCTGGCTACGCCGGGAATCCGGGTGATGCGTTCGACAATCAGACGTTCCAGCGCATCGACATCCTCGACCAGGGCGCGCACCAGATAATCGGCGTCGCCCGACATCAGATAACACTCCATGATTTCCGGCAGCACCGCAATTTCGCGTTCGAAGACATCGAGGGTGGCCTTGCGCTGCTTGTCCAGGGAAATCTGGATGAACACGTTGACCTTCAGGCCCAGCTTGCGGGCATTGAGCAGGGTCACACGCCGGTCGATCAGGCCTTCGGCCTCGAGGCGGCGTACCCGGGCCAGGCAGGGCGAAGGAGAGAGGTTGACGCGCTGCGCCAGCTCGACATTCGATAGCCGTCCGTCGCGCTGGAGTTCGTTCAGGATGCGGATGTCGGTGGCGTCGAGATTGATTTCAGGCATGAGCGGGCTGCGACTTTCTAAAACACCATGTGAATATGCCGCCATCGTAGCGGAGTGCCGCGGTTCGCGGCGGATTTGCCCGGGGTGGGCGTCACGAGTGTTGTTTTGCGGCAGGCCACGGCGCCAGCGCCCGTGGGTTGCATTTTGTTAAGCCTGCAGGGAATCGAACTGTATTTTTTTCTCTGTTCAGGGCGGCCTTTTGCTATTGTGGTGGAACATCCACTTGGAAGGAGAACCTCCATGTTTCAACCCTTTACGCGCGCACGTCGAGCCGGTATGGCCGTCGCAACGGTTGCTTTGGCCAGCCTGGTGTTTACGGGTTGCACGGCGACATCTCACAAGGATAGCGGGTCGGCCGAGAGCCAGCGCCAGCAGATCAGTTCGGCTGCCGACAATACGCTGTCGCGTCTGTATCAGGCGGTGCCGGGTTCCCAGCAGATGGTGCAGCAGGCCAAGGGCGTGCTGGTTTTCCCGTCGGTGGTGAGCGCCAGCTTCATCGTCGGTGCGCAATATGGCAAGGGCGTGCTCCAGGTGGGCGGCCGTGACGTGGGGTACTACAGCAATACGGGCGGCTCGGTCGGCTTTCAGGCCGGTGCGCAATCGCAGGCCATCGTGCTGCTTTTCATGACTGAAACCGCGCTCAACAACTTCCGCAACAGCAACGGCTGGACTGCCGGCGTCGACGCTTCCGTGGCCGTGGCCACGGTGGGGGCTAATGGCCGGGTGGACACCGCAACCGCCCAGAAGCCGGTTGTCGGTTTCGTGCTGACCAACGCCGGCCTGGCGGCCGGGGTGTCGTTCGAGGGCGCCAAGATCAGCAAGCTGGATCTCTGATCCGGTTTTCGTATCTTGCCGTGCGCGGTGGTCGAGCAAGGCCATTCCAAGGAGAGTCGTAATGTCGATGGATCGTATCTCGGGCAAGGCCAAGGAATGGGTTGGAAAGGGTGAGGAGGCCGTCGGTGAGGCCCTGGAAGATGGCCGGGTGCGCGCCCGAGGGGCGGCGCGCCAGGTCGAAGGCAAGGTGCAGGGAGCCATCGGCTGCCTGACCGACAGCATCGATGATGTCGCCGACACCGTCCAGACGCTGGTGCGCCGCCACCCGGTGGCCTCGATTGCGGTGGCGGGCGGCCTGGCCTATCTGCTGGGCCGGATCGCGGGGGCTATCGGCCGGCGTTCCTGAGTGCCGGCCGGGCGCAGGCCGCCGCCTGGCATGGTAAGGTTGCGCTCTTGATCGACCCAGGAGCGCCACCATGATGGCCAGACATCATTTCCAGCCCGGCGAGTTGGCGCAGTGGCTGGAGAAACTCGCCAGTCAGGAGGCGGCCGCCCAGGTTCCGCCCGACGCCATCGAGGCGTTGATATTGCTGCGCTGCCTTACGCGTGCTGCCGATGGCACGCTGAACATCACTGAAAAAGGCAGGCTTGCCCTGCACATGGAAGCCGCCAAGCAACAGGACGTGTAATCAACAGGACACATTGTTCCATTTTTGGAACGGTCTGAGATTGAACTTGCTAGCATTAAAACAGTCCGATTATCAGTACACGGGTCTTTTGCAGGCCCGTCGCAAGGCAAGCCGGTCATCCGGCCGGCTTGAAGCAGACTGGGAGGACGCCATGCAGCTTCGTGATCAAGAGGTTCTGATTGATCTGTCCACCGCCGCCATGGATACGGGCGGTTATGGAGCCCTGCTGACGGTCACGGCCGAAGGCGGTACCGAAATCGATGCCGCTTTTTCCTATCTCGGCCCATGCGCCACGCTGGATGAGGCAAGAGTACGCGCCGAGTCCTTTGCACAAGACTGGTTGAGCGAGAACATCTATCGTTGACCGCGCCAGTGTCCGGGCTGATCCCTAGAGGGATCAGCCCGTTTTGATTGGGCCCGCTGTGTCAGACTTACGGTATTCTGCCTTTCGTCGTTATCGCGCCGCTTTGCCCATATGTCCCTTCCTGCTTCCGCCGATATCCTGAGCCCACTGCGCCAGCACTTCCACGATGTCGTGCTGCCCATGTGGCGTGTCCAGGGCTTTAACGCCGAACTGGGCCTGCCCTTCGAAGCGCTCGACGCGTCGGGCCGGCAAGCGATGCCGGTGCAGCGTTATCGTGCGATGGCTTGCGCACGCCAGATTTTCGTCTTCAGCCACGCCCCTGGCGGGCAGGCCCATGCCGGCACGCTGTTCGATACGCTTGTGCGTGTGTTCCGCAACCCGCAAGGCGGGTGGTATTACAGTGTCGATGCCCAGGGCAATGCGCTGGACGAGACCCAGGATCTCTATACGCACGCGTTCATCGTGCTGGCCTGCGCGGCGCTGTTCGAACGTACCCGCCGGCGCGATGCGCATCAGCTTCTGTTGTCCACGGTGCGCGATATCGAGTCGCGTTTTCGCGATCCGGCTGGCCGCTATATTGCTGCCTGCGATACGCAAGGCAAGGCTTTGCGCGGACCGGAACAGAATCCCGTGATGCACCTGACCGAGGCCTATCTGGCGGCCGCCGGCCTGGTGGAGCCCGCCTGGTTTGCCGAGCGTCTGCGGGGCCTGGCCAACCAGGTGCTGGAGTTGTACGTGGATACGCGCAGCCATTGCGTGATGGAGTTCGGCGATGGCCGCCACGACAACCACATCGAGCCCGGCCATCAGTTCGAATGGGTCGCGCTGCTGGACAGCGCTCCCGAGGTGTTCGCCGGGCTGGAGCTGGCGGCGGTATTGCCGCGTGCGGCAGCCTGGGCCGAGGCGCGCGGCGTAGCCGCCGATACCGCCGGGGTGTGTGCTGCCTTGCACCCCGATGGCAGCATCAAGGATGCCAGCCAGCGCATCTGGGCGCAGACCGAGTATGCGCGTTACCTGGGGCTGGCCATCAGTGCTGCACCGCCGGCACGGCGTGCCTGGCAGCTGCAGGCTTTGCAAACCCGTTTTCTGCATGACAAGGGCTGGCACGAGGTGCTGGGCCCACAGGGCGAGGTGCTGCGCGCTGATATGCCGAGCACCACGCCGTACCACCTCTGGACGGGTTACGTCGCCACGCGGTGAGCGTTCGCCGGTGGCCTCTCGTACACGGACGAAAAGCAGGGCTGGCCTGCGCTTGGGCAACTCTTGATGTGACGGCCCTTTTACACTTTGAGCCTTATTGTAAGGGGGGCTCATGGAGGTTATGTGCGAAGCATGCCAGCGGATCGTTCCTGGACAGGCTGGCGTCGCGCCTCATGCCGATCTTGGGCACCAGGGCACTACCGAGTCGTCCCAGCGCGGCCGTGAAGGTCATACCGAAGAGCACTTCCGCTGCCTGATCTGCGATACCAAATGGCTGCTGGAGACGGATCGGTGGGGAGTGGATATCGGTTTCCGCCTCGCTCCCTGAGCCGGCCTGGCGGCACCCGGCTTAAGTCCGGCGGCCGGACCGCCGTCAATCCATCGAGACCTTGCTTATGCGATGGAAAATCGATGGCCCGGAAGCACGTCAATGGATTTACCCTGCTTGCCTATGCAAGCCAGCCCAAAGGCGGACTGCCGGCGCGTGCGTTCATCGAGAGCGTGCGGCAGGAGGGTGAAACACCGGGCGAGGCGCAGGTATTCGAGGTGTTCTGTTCACGCCGGTTTCCCAGTGCCATCGCGGCGATGTCGGCGGCGAACAATGCGCTGGATCAGGTACGCGAGGTCGATGCGCAAGGCGTGCCTTGCGATCTGCCTGACGCTGCGCCTTATCAGCCTTGAGGCGAGGCAGGCTGGATTTTCCCTTCCGGCAACCAGTAGACCCCGCCATCGCGCTCTTGGACCGTCAGTGGCGTCAGGCGGCCATTGCGGCAGGGGCCGCCATCGCATACGCCGGTGTCCGGCAGATAGGTGGCACCGTGGCGGGCGCACATGATGCGCTCACCGGCCCGCGTGAAGAAACTGTTTTCCCAATCCAGCTCGACGCCGATATGGGCGCAGCGGTTCAGGTAGCCATAGACCCGATCCTGGTAGCGGATGAAGAAAACCGTGCTGCGGCCGGCACTGTCGGTTGCGGGCAGCTTGACGCCCGGCCCGCCGTTGCTGAGGTCGTGGGCATCGCAAACGCGCACGGGGCTGGTGGCGTGTGTCATGGAAAGGGCGGTCGGGTTGTGGGCAGGCATTGTGCCATGGCCGAGCCGCCCGCCGGGCAGGGCGCTATGATGGGATCATGTCCATCTGCATCCTGGAGGCCCCATGACCCCGTCCGCCACGCTGGTCCCACTGAATGACGGCCATGCCATGCCCCAGCTCGGGCTGGGCGTCTGGCAGGTACGCGATGAACAGGCCGCCGAGATCGTGGCCGCTGCCCTGCAGGCCGGTTATCGCTCGGTCGATACTGCTGCCATCTATGGCAATGAAGCGGGAGTGGGAGAGGGCCTGCGGGCCTCGGGCCTGCCGCGCAGCGCCCTGTTCGTGACCACCAAGCTCTGGAATGACAGCCACGCCAAGGCGCCGCAGGCGCTCGAAGACAGCCTGCGTCGCTTGGGGCTGGATTATGTGGATCTGTATCTGATCCATTGGCCAGTGGCTGGCGGCGAAACCTTCCTGCAGGCCTGGGAGGACATGATCCGCCTGCGCGAGGCCGGCCTGGCGCGCGCCATCGGCGTGTCCAACTTCACGGCCGTGCAACTCAAGCGTCTGATGCAAGGTTCGGACGTGATTCCCGCCGTCAACCAGATCGAGTTGCATCCCGGATTCGCGCAGCGTGAACTGCGCGCCGTCCATGCCGATTACGGCATCGCCACGGAATCCTGGAGTCCGTTGGGGCAGGGCCAAGCCTTGCAGCATCCGGTGATTGTGCGGATTGCACAAGCCGTAGGCCGTACGCCGGCGCAGGTGGTGCTGCGCTGGCACCTCCAGAACGGTCTGGTGGCGATCCCGAAATCGGTCACGCCGCAGCGCATCCGGGAAAATTTCGCCGTGTTCGACTTCACGCTCGACGAGGTGGCCATGCAGGCCATCGACGCACTGGAGCAGGGCCCGCGCCTGGGCCCCGATCCGGATGTCTTTCGTGGTTAGTTGACCACGCCCAGGCCTTCGATGTTGTTGTTCAGGGTCGGGACCGGGTTGTCGCCGGCCGGGGCAGGCACGGGGGCCGGCATTGGCGTCACCGGTACAGGCAGGGCGATGGGCGGCGCAGCCGAGGCGCCCGGCTCCAGGATGCGGTTGTCGCCACCCTCGATGGGCTGCAGCTGATCCAGGAAATCGGTCAGGGCGTCGCGTGCCCCCAGGTCCAGCGCGGCGACCGCCTCACCCGGCGGAAACTCGCTGTAGTAGTAGTTGCCCTGGTCGGCGATCAACCCTTGCGGCATCGGCCGGCGCGCCGCCTCGGGCTTGCCCTTGAGCATGGGTGCCGAGTAATCCAGCCAGGTGCTCAAGGCCAGGCCGCTGCCGAATTCGTTGGTGCCCAGGCTGCGCGGCTGGTCAAAACCCATCCAGACGGTGGTCACCAGATCGCGGTTATAGCCTGAGAACCAGACGTCGGCGGCACCGTTGGTGGTGCCGGTCTTGCCGGCCAGGTCATTGCGCTTGAGCGTGCGGTGCACGCGTGCGCCGGTACCCTTGACCACGGCTTCGCGCAGGATGTCGTCGATCAGCCAGACCGTGCGGGGGTCGACGGCGCGCATGCGCTCGTCGCCGGCGATCTGGGGCTGGGCCCGCATCAGCACCTTGCCGGAGTGATCGAGTACGCGCTCGATGAGGTAGGGCGTGACCAGATAGCCGCCGTTGGCCAGCACGCCGTAGGCATTGGCGACCTGCAGGGGCGTGGCCGAACCGGCGCCCAGGGCGATCGGCAGCACCGCCGGCCAACGCTCGGCGTCGAAGCCGAAACGCGTGAGGTATTGGCGACCGTACTCGGGAGTGACCGCCTGCAGCAGCCGGATGGAGACCATGTTCTTGGAGCGGTACAGCCCTTCGCGCAAGGTCAGCATGGGCTCGTAGCGGTTGCCGTCATTCTTGGGCTGCCAGGCACGCGACCCGGTCTGCTGGGCCGTCAGGGAGAAGGGCTGGTCGGAGACCTGGGTGCCGGGCGTGAAGCCGCGCTCCAGGGCCGCTGCGTAGAGGAAGGGTTTGATGGTCGAGCCGGGCTGGCGCCAGGCCTGTGTGACGCGATTGAAAGAGCCGCGATAGAAGTCAAAACCGCCCACCATCGCGAGGATGGCGCCGTCTTCGGGGCGCATCGATACCATGGCGGCCTGCAGGGCCGGCATGTTGATGATTTCCCATTGGTCGCCGTTACGGTGGATGTAGACGATCGCGCCGCGCGACAGGCGCTGCTTGGCGTCGGCCTTGGGATTGAGCGCGCGGGCCACCACGGCCAGCGCCTTCTTGTCGTCGATGGTGACGATATCGTTGGCGCTGCGCGCCACGCGCACCGATTCCGGGCTGGCCTGCAGCACGACGGCGGCATACAAGCCGTCGCTGTCGGGATGCTCGTCCTGCACGCCGTCGAGGATCTCGTCCAGCGCCTGGCTGTCGGATTCGATGTTCTCGGGCAGCTCTACCCGGCCTTCGGGGCCGGGGTAGACCGCGCGCCGTGTGTAGTCGAGCACGCCAGCGCGCACGGCCTGGTAGGCAGCCTCCTGGGCCTTGGAGTCCAGGGTGGTGTAGACGTCCAGTCCGCGGGTATAGGCCTCTTCGCTGAAAACGCCGTACATCAACTGGCGTACCAGCTCGGCCGGGTATTCGCCATGTACGGCGAAGCCGCGTTCGGGTCCGCCCTCGCGGCCGCGCACCACGATGGATTCGGCGCGCGCCTGTTCGACCTGTTCGGGCGTGAGAAAGCCCAGGGTCTGCATGCGCCCCAGCACATAGCCCTGGCGTGCCTTGGCGCGAGCGAAGTTGGTCAGCGGGTTGGCGCGTGACGGTGCCTTGGGGATGCCGGCCAGCATGGCCGCCTCGGCGGTGGTGACATCGCTCAGGTTCTTGCCGAAATAGGTGCGAGCGGCAGCCGCAAAGCCATAGGCCCGATGCCCCAGATAGATCTGGTTCATGTAGAGCTCGAGGATCTGGTCCTTGGTGAGCTCGGATTCGATCTTGTAGGTCAGCAGCAACTCATAGAATTTGCGCGAATAGCTCTTCTCCGAGGACAGGTAGAAGTTGCGTGCCACTTGCATGGTGATGGTGCTGGCCCCCTGGGTCTTGGACATCTTGACCAGGTTGGTGAGCATGGCGCGCGCCACGCCGCTCCAGTCGATGCCGCCGTGCTCGTAGAAGCGGTCGTCCTCGGCGGCGAGCATGGCCTGGCGCATGACTTCGGGGATTTCCTCAAAGCGCAGTACGTTGCGGTGTTCTTCGCCGAACTCGCCGATCAGGACCTTGTCGGCGGTGTAGACCCGCAGCGGTACACGCGGACGATAGTCCGTCATGGCATTGAGGTCGGGCAGGCTGGGCCAGGCCAGGGCCACGGCCAGGCCCAGCGCGATCAGGCCGCTGGCGGCCAGGCCGCC
>JAEWJD010000232.1 GCA_023386765.1 Pseudomonadota bacterium
AACCAAGGGGTCGTGGGTTCGAATCCTGCCGGGCGCGCCATATTGGAAGGCCTGCAAGCATTGCTTGCAGGCCTTTTTCTTTTCCCGGTCAGGAAGCTCTTCCCGGCACGAAAAGACGGCGGAAACAAAGAGGGCGGAAACGGCCGGATGCGGCGGGATAGCGGCGGGCAAGACACGGCGCCCAGGCCACGGCCAGGCACCGTTGTCGGGGCCACGGCAGTGCAGATGGGCCTACTGGGCGAGGGGCGATAGGCGTGCCTCGGGCGGAATCGTGGTGATAATGGCTTTCCCATTCAAGCACGAAAGGAAGCCATCATGTCCCGTTGGGTTTTTTATTCTGCGCCGGGTACCTGTGCCCTTGCCACCCATATTGCATTGCATGAAGCCGGTGTCGAATTCGATTTGGTGAAACTGGATTTCGGTGTCAATCAGCAGCAAAGCCCGGAGTTCCTGCGCGTCAATCCCAAGGGGCGGGTGCCTGCATTGCAGACCGAACGCGGTGTGTTGACCGAGACGCCGGCACTGCTGGCTTTCGTGGCGCAGTCTTTCCCCCAGGCCGGCCTGGCGCCATTGGATGACGCCTTCGCCTTTGCGCGGGTGCAGGAATTGACCAGTTATCTGTCTTCCACGGTGCATGTGGCCCATGCCCACAAGCGCCGCGGCGCGCGCTGGGTCGATGATCCTGCCGCTGAAGAGGCCATGCGCGCCAAGGTGCCGCAGACCATGACGGCCTGCGCCGCTTTCCTCGAATCGCAAATTGCCGGCACCTGGGCAATGGGCGAGCAATTCTCCGTGGTTGATGGCTATATCTATACGGTGGGCGTCTGGATGCAGGCCGATAGCGTGGACCTGACCCAGTTCCCCAAGCTCAGTGCCTTGCTGGCGCGGGTCGCGGCGCGCCCGAGCGTGCAGCGCGCGATCGCAGAAGCTGCCTGATGGCGCCGGGGGCGGCCAGGCAGGCCGTCCCCGACATCCTCTTTGATTTCGAGGCAACCATGTCTACTTTGTTTGATCCCGTGACAGCGGGAGACCTGCAGTTGGCCAATCGCATCGTGATGGCGCCGCTGACGCGCAACCGTTCGCCCAACGCGGTGCCGCAGCCGGTCACCGCTAGCTATTATGCGCAGCGCGCCAGCGCCGGGCTGCTCATTACCGAGGCGACCCCGGTGTCCCATCAAGGACAGGGTTATGCGGATGTGCCGGGACTCTACGCGCCGGAGCAGCTGGCTGGCTGGCGTGGTGTCACCGATGCGGTGCATGCCAAGGGCGGCAAGATCGTGGTGCAGCTATGGCACGTCGGGCGCGTGTCGCACGATAGCCTGCAGCCCTCAGGCCAGCCGCCGGTGGCACCTTCGGCCTTGCAAGCCAACACCAAAACCTATCTGATCGATGAGCAGGGGCAGGGGGGCTTTGCGCCGACGTCCATGCCGCGGGCCCTGGAGATCGCCGAGCTGCCTGGCATCGTGGCAGATTTCGGCCGTGCGGCGCGGGCGGCAGTCGATGAGGCCGGTTTTGATGGCGTGGAAGTGCATGCCGCCAACGGCTATCTGATCGATCAGTTCCTGCGCTCCAGCAGTAATCATCGGCAGGATGCCTATGGCGGCATCATCGAGAACCGGGCGCGCTTCCTGTTTGAGGTGCTGGATGCCATCGTGGCCGAGATCGGCGCGGGCAGGGTGGGTATCCGGCTATCGCCGGTCACGCCGGCCAACGACGTCAGCGATGATGCGCCGCAGGCTCTGTTCGAGTATGTGGTCCGGCGCCTGGCCTCCTATGGCCTGGCCTATGTGCATATCATCGAAGGCGCCACGGGCGGGGCACGCGATCATGTTCAAGGCCCCAGGCCATTTGATTATGTTGCCCTGAAGTCGGCCTATCGCCAGGCCGGAGGCAACGGCGCCTGGATGGTCAATAATGGCTATGACGGGCCCATGGCCGAGTCCGCGGTGCAAAGCGGCGCAGCGGATCTGGTGGCCTTTGGCCGGTTGTTCATCGCCAATCCGGATCTGGTCGAACGCCTGCGCGCTCACGCGCCGCTCAATACGCCCGACCGCAGCACATTCTATGGCGGTGGCGAGCGCGGTTATACGGACTATCCGGCCCTGGAAAACTAGGCCGCTGGACAAGTTCGAAAAACGGGCTATAATCTCGCCTCTTTAGCGCCCGTAGCTCAGTTGGATAGAGTACTTGGCTACGAACCAAGGGGTCGTGGGTTCGAATCCTGCCGGGCGCGCCATATTGGAAGGCCTGCAAGCATTGCTTGCAGGCCTTTTTCTTTGCCTGTCCGGTTGGCCTGGCTTACAGCCGCATCCCGATGGCCAGGCGATTGAAGGCACTCATCAGGGCAATGGCAATGGTGAGGTCGCTGATCTCGACTTCGCTGAAGCAGGCTTCAAGCGGCTGGTAATCAGTATCCGGCGCATGGCTGGCGGCGACATCGGCCAGCGACTCCGCCCAGGCCAGCGCGGCGCGCTCGCGCTCATCGAAGCGGTGGCTTACGCGCCAGCCCGCCAGGCTGTCGAGTTTGGCGGCCGGCACCCCTTCCTTGCGCAGGGAGGTACTGTGCATCTCCAGGCAGAAGGCGCAGCCATTGATCTGTGACAGGCGCAGATAGACCAGTTCGATCAGGGTTTTGCCCAGCGGGCTGTGATCCAGCGCTGCTTTGGCGCTGATCAGGCCTTGGTAGGCTGCTGGGGAGAGGGTGGAATAGGGCAGGCGTAGTGCCGACATGGCGGGCTCCAGGTTCTGGGGCGGCCGCAGCACTGGCGACAGACCGGCGCAACGCCGCCCGGATGCTTTCCAGTCTAGGGAAAGCAGCCCCGGGCCGATAGAGCCAAGAATGGTCAAACGGCCTGGGGCATAGGGGTGCCCCGCCAACGGTTGCTACAGGGCTTCGAAAATGCCGGCAGCTCCCATCCCCGTACCGATGCACATGGTCACCATGCCATAGCGTGCGCCCGTGCGGCGCAGGCCATGAAGCAGGGTGGCCAGGCGGATCGCGCCGGTTGCGCCCAGCGGATGGCCCAGGGCAATCGCGCCGCCCAGCGGATTGACGCGCTCGGGGTTGAGATTCAGGTCGCGCATGACCGCCAGCGACTGCGACGCAAACGCTTCATTGAGTTCGATCCAGGCCAGATCATCCTGAGCAATGCCCGCACGTGCCAGGGCCTTGGGCACTGCAGCCACCGGCCCGATGCCCATGATCTCGGGCGGTACGCCCGCCACGGCATAACTCACGAAACGCGCCAGCGGTTGCAGGTTGAGCTCCTTGAGCACCCGTTCGGAGACCAGGATCACGGCGCCTGCGCCATCGGACATCTGCGAGCTGTTGCCGGCGGGCACGCTGCCGCCGGCGGCAAACACCGGGCGCAGCCGCGCCAGGGCCTGCAGGGAGGTGTCGGGGCGCGGACCTTCGTCGACCTGCGCCAGATGTTCCACCACCTGTGCCATACCGCTGAGGCCATCCGGCAGATGGCGGGCGATGCGATAGGGCGTGGTCTCGGCATGGAAATGGCCGGCAGCGATGGCGGCGCAGGCCTTCTGGTGCGAGGCCAGTGCAAAGGCATCCTGATCCTCGCGTGAGATCTTCCAGCGTTGTGCGACCTGTTCGCCGGTCAGCCCCATGCCATAGGCCATGCCCAGGTGTGCGGGATCGCTGAAGATGGCCGGATTGATGGCGATCTTGTTGCCCAGGATTTGCGGCATCAGGCTCATCGATTCGGTGCCTGCGCCGATCATGACGTCGGCGTCTCCCAGGCGGATGCGGGCCGCCGCGTCGGCGACGGCCTGCAGCCCCGAGGCGCAGAAGCGGTTGATGGTCAGGCCCGCGACCGAGTCGGGCAATCCGGCCAGCAGCAGCCCCATGCGGGAAACGTTCATGCCCTGTTCGGCTTCCGGCATGGCGCAGCCGGTGATGACATCCTCGATGCGGTCCGGCGACAGGGCCGGCACCTGGGCGAGGGCGGCCTGCAGCACGGCGGCCAGCATGTCGTCGGGGCGGGTGGTGGCGTACATGCCCAGCCGCTTGCCCACGGGCAGGCGCGTGGCGGCGACGATATAGGCGTCGGTATGGCTCATGGTGTGTCCTCAGTTGCGCAGCGGCTTGCCGGTGTCCAGGGTGTGGCGGATGCGGGCCTGGGTCTCAGGCGTGCGCAGCAGCGCCATGAATTCGCGCCGCTCCACCGCCAGCAACCAGGCCTCATCGACCCGGGTACCCGGGTCGCCCTCGCCGCCGCACAGGGCGACGGCGGCCGCCCGTGCCACGCGGTAGTCATGGGCGCTGATCAATCCCCCCTCGCGCATGTTGACCAGTGACATCTCGAAGTTGGCGATGCCCGTGCGGCCCGCCACGGCAATGGCGCGGCGCGGCGCCCGTGGCGTATGGCCGGCAGCGGCGGCCGCGCGCGCCACGCGCAGCGCGATCCAGGGCAGTTCGTCGGCATTGAAGGCCACGATGTCGTGGGCCTGGGC
>JAEWJD010000264.1 GCA_023386765.1 Pseudomonadota bacterium
CCGCTACAGCGTCGCAGGCCGCATCAGCGCCCAGGGCGAAGCACTGCAGCCGCTGGACGAGGCGGCGCTGGAAGACATCGCCCGCCAGATCAAGACCGCTGGCTATGAGGCCGTTGCCGTGGGCTTCATCCACTCATACATGAACGATGCCCATGAGCGGCGCGCGCGCGAGATCCTGCAACGCCACCTGGACCTGCCCATCTCTCTGTCGGCCGAAGTGTCGCCGCAGATGCGCGAATTCGAACGCTTCAACACGGTCTGCGCCAATGCCTATGTGCGACCGCTCATGGCGAGCTACCTCCAGCGTCTGCAGGTCCGCCTCAAGGAAATGGGCGCGGTCTGCCCGGTCTACATGATCCACTCCGGCGGCGGCCTGATCTCGGTCGACACGGCGATCCAGTTCCCGGTGCGCCTGGTCGAGTCCGGCCCGGCCGGTGGTGCGATCTTCGCCGCCGATATCGCGCGTCGCTTCGGCCTCGAACGTGTCGTCTCCTACGACATGGGAGGCACCACCGCCAAGATCTGCCTGATCGAGGGCTATCAACCACAGACAGCGCGCACCTTCGAGGTGGCTCGCACCTATCGCTTCTGCAAGGGATCGGGCATGCCCATCTCCATCCCGGTGATCGAGATGATCGAGATCGGCGCAGGCGGAGGGTCGCTGGCCTGGGTGGATGCCCTGGGCCGCATCCAGGTAGGCCCCGAGTCGGCGGGCTCCGAACCCGGCCCGGCCTGCTATGACCGCGGCGGGCTGCGCCCGGCCGTCACCGATGCCGACCTGCTGTTGGGAAAACTGGATCCCGACAACTTTGCCGGCGGGAAGATCCACCTGTCGGCGCAGGCATCCCGCCAGGCGGTGCTCAAGGAAGTCGGCCAGCCGCTCAAGCTGGACGCCCAGAACGCCGCCTTCGGGATCTGCGACGTGGTCGACGAGAACATGGCCAACGCCGCGCGCGTGCATGCCGTGGAGAACGGCAAGAACATCGCCGAGAACACCATGATCGCCTTTGGCGGTGCCGCCCCCCTGCATGCCGCGCGGCTTTGCGAGAAGCTCGGCATCGACCGCTGCCTGGTGCCGCGCGGCGCCGGCGTCGGTTCGGCCATCGGCTTTCTGAAGGCCCCGTTCGGCTATGAGGCGGTCGCCTCCCAGGTCGCGCGCCTGGAAGGCTTCGACAGCGGCGCCCTTAACCTCTTGCTGGATGACCTCAAGCACACCGCCGAAGGCTTCGTGCGCGAAGGCACCCAGGCCGACATCGAGCGGGAAATCACCGCCTTCATGCGGTATGCCGGCCAGGGCTGGGAGATCCCCGTCAGCCTGCCGGATCGTGCCTTCAGCGCCGATGACGAGCGCATGATCGAAGCGGCGTTTCGCGAGCGCTATGCACAGTTCTTCGGACGCGCCGTCGAAGGCCCGCCGATCGAATTCGTCACGTTCTCGGTCAAGGTGCAGGAGATCCATTCTGCCGCCGAACCCCAGCCGCTGCAGGACCAGGGCCAGCCCATCGCGGCCGGTCATCGCCGCCCCGTCTTCGATCCTGCGCTGGGCTGCGAGCAGGACAGCGCCATCGTGGAACGCGACACCCTTGCCGCCGGCGCACGCATCAGCGGCCCGGCAATCATCGTCGAGCGCGAAACTTCGACGGTGGTGACCTCTCCCTTCGACGCCATCGTGCAAACCGACGGCACCTTGCTGCTCGTTCGCAAAGGACACTGAACCATGAGCCAGATAGACGAAATCCGTATGCAGGTGATGTGGAACCGCCTGGTCTCCGTCGTCGAAGAACAGGCACTGACGCTGCTGCGTACCGCCTTTTCCACGTCGGTGCGCGAAGCCGGCGACCTTTCGGCGGGCGTCTACAACGCCCGCGGAGAAATGCTCGCGCAAGCGGTCACAGGCACGCCAGGCCACGTCAACACCATGGCTGAAGCCGTCCGCCACTTCATCGACGAAATCACGCTGGAGAACATGTATCCCGGCGACACGTACGTCACCAATGATCCATGGAAAGGCACCGGCCACCTGCATGACATCACCATGGTCACGCCTTCGTTTCGCGAAGGCACGCTGGTGGGCTTCTTTGCCTGCACCGCCCACGTCGTCGATGTTGGCGGACGCGGTTTCGGCGCCGATGGGAAATCGGTCTACGAAGAAGGCATCCAGATCCCCATCATGAAGTTCGCCGAACGCGGCCAGGTCAATGAAGACCTGATCCGCATCCTGCGCGCCAACGTACGTGAACCCAACCAGGTCATCGGCGACTTCTATTCGCTGGCCGCCTGCAACGACGTCGGCCACCGCCGCCTCATGGAAATGCTGACGGAAGTCGGGCTGTCAGACCTGGAAAGCCTGGGCGCCTTCATCCTGACCCATACCCGTGCTGCCATCATGGCCCGCATCGCCGAGCTGCCCCAGGGCACCTGGTCCAACGACATGATGACCGATGGCTACGACGATCCGATCAGGCTGGCTGCCGCCGTGACCATCGCCCGGGACGGCGTGAACGTGGACTTCAGCGGCTCCTCGCCCACCAGCCGCTGGGGCATCAACGTGCCCCTGATCTACACCAAAGCCTATGCCTGCTACGCCATCAAGTGCATCGTGGCGCCGGACATTCCCAACAATGCCGCCTCGCTCGCGGCCTTCACCGTCACCTCCCCGCCCAATGTGCTCAACGCCCAGCGCCCCGCGCCGGTATCGGTGCGCCACGTGATCGGCCACCTGGTTCCCGACGTTGTGCTGGGTGCCCTGGCCCAGGCCCTGCCCGGCCAGATCCTGGCCGAGGGCGCCGGCGCCCTGTGGAACGTGCATATCTCCGCCAGGCCGGTGGACGGCCAGCCGGGACGCCGTGCCGAAGTGCTGATGTTCAACTCGGGCGGCATGGGCGCGCGCCCCGGCCTGGACGGTCTGTCGGCCACCGCCTTTCCCTCGGGCGTGCACACCATGCCCATCGAAGCCACCGAACACACCGGGCCCATCGTCATCTGGCGCAAGGAGCTGCGGCCCGACTCGGGCGGGGCGGGACGCTATCGCGGCGGGCTGGGGCAGGTCATCGAGATCGCGCCGGCCGAGGGGCATGAGTTCGACTTCTCGGCCATGTTCGACCGCGTCACCGCGGCCCCTCGCGGACGCAACGGCGGCGCGCCGGGCGCGGCCGGCCAGGTGGCCCTGGACGATGGCACGCCTTTGCGGCCCAAAGGCTGGCAGCACGTGCCGGCCGGACGCCGCCTGGTGCTGAACCTGCCCGGCGGCGGCGGCTACGGTGATCCGGCTGAACGCAGCGCAGAGGCCATCGAGCTGGACCGGCAGCGCGGCTACGCCACGGGGCGCGCGTCATGAGCCTGATCGCCCAACGGCTGTCCGCCGTCAAACCGTCGGCCTCCATGGCCGCCTCCCTGGCGGCCCGTGAACTGGCCGCCACCGGCGTGGACGTCATCGACCTGAGCCTGGGCGAGCCGGACTTCTCACCGCCGCCGCATGTCATTGATACGGCATTCGCGGCAGCCCGCCAGGAGCGCATGCTATATACCCCCGCACCG
This sequence comes from Pseudomonadota bacterium, assembly GCA_023386765.1. GTDB lineage: Bacteria > Pseudomonadota > Gammaproteobacteria > Burkholderiales > Burkholderiaceae_B > Bordetella. Next base: position 3,538 of record JAEWJD010000264.1, read on the forward strand.
GGCACGTCGGCGCTGCGCCACGCCGTGGCGGCGAAGTTCGCGCGGGAAAACGGCCTGCGCTACGAGATCGACGAAATCGCCGTGGCCGGCGGCGCCAAGCAAGTCATCTTCAACGCCCTCATGGCCACCCTGGACCCGGGCGACGAGGTGATCCTGCCTGCGCCCTACTTTGTCTCCTATCCCGAGATGGCCAAGCTGCTGGGCGGCGTGCCGGTCACGCCGGCCTGCTCGGCACAGGATGGCTTCCGGCTCACGCCCGAGGCGCTGCGCCGCGCTATTTCGCCACGCACCAAATGGCTCTTTCTGAACCTGCCCGGCAACCCCTCCGGCGCCACCTACAGCGCCGTCCAGCTGCAGGCCCTGGGCGAGGTCCTGGCGCAGCACCCTCAGGTGCATATCCTGTCGGATGAGATCTACGAGCACATCATCTTCGACGGCCGGGCCTTCGTATCGTTTGGGCAGGCCTGCCCGGCCCTGCGCGAGCGTACCCTGATCGTCAATGGCGTCTCCAAGGCCTACGCCATGACAGGCTGGCGCATCGGCTATGGGGCTGGCCCACGCCGCCTCATCAAGGCCATGGCCGACGTTCAGGGGCAATCCTGCACTGCCGTGTGCACGGTAGCGCAGATCGCTGCCCAGGCTGCGCTCGAAGGACCGCAAGACTGCGTGGCGCAATACCGCAGCGCATTCGAGCGGCGGCGCAATCTGGTCGTGCAGGGCATCGCAGCCATCGAGGGGCTCACGCTCGCGGCGCCCGAAGGGGCCTTCTACGCCTACATCGGCTGCGCGGCGCTGATCGGGGCGAGCACGCCGCAGGGCCAGACGCTGGACGACGACGTCGCCGTCAGCCGCTATCTCCTGGCCCAGGCCCATGTTTCCTCGGTGCCCGGCACTGCTTACGGTCTGTCGCCCTTCTTTCGCATTTCCACGGCCGCATCCGATGCTACGCTTGTCCAAGCGCTTGAGCGCATCGACAATGCCGTCGCCTCCCTCACTCTGCCTTTACGACGATGATACGCAGCCCGCGCCTGCCTCCGCTGAACTCCCTTCGTGCTTTCTGGGTCGTCATGCGGCATGGCAGTTTCCGCGGGGCCGCCGAAGAACTGCTCATCAGTCCGCAGGCGGTTAGCCAGCAGATACAGCTGCTTGAAGAGAGCCTGAAAATCACCCTGTTCCGCCGGCGCGGCCGCCTGATCGAACCTACCGATCAGGCGGCACTGCTGGCACCGTTCGTGCAGGCCGGCTTTCACGAGCTCACCGAAGGCGTGGCCCGCGTCACGCGCACCAACCACCGTAAGCGCATCAACATCAACGTCAGCCCCTACTTCGCCATGCACTACCTGATGGCGCGCCTGGACCGCTTCTCGAAACAGATGCCCGACGCCGACCTGCGGCTGACCACCATGGTGACGCTGCCGGACTTCACCGCCGACGAGGTCGACGTCTCCATCCAGTGGGGCTTTGGCGAATGGAAGGATCTGGACATCACCCTGCTGGTGCGCGACCCGAAGATCATCTGCTGTACGCCCGAGCTGGCCAGGCACATCCGCAAGCCCGAAGACCTGCTCACGCAGACCCTGCTGCACCCGGTGCTGGCGCACGCCATGTGGAACACGGTGCTGCGGCACTTGCAGGTGGACGTGCCCTTGCAAACCAACAGCGTGCAACTGCTGGACGCCGCCACGCTGCGGCGCGCGGCGATCGCCGGCATGGGCGTGGGTCTGGTCTCCGACCTGCACGCCCACGCCGACCTGGCTGCCGGCAGACTGGTCGCGCCGCTGGGCGTGGAGGCCCTGGCGGACATGAACCCCGCCGAAACGCCCGGCTTCTATCTGGTGCTGCCCCGGTCGCACAAACGCGTGGCCACCATCGAAGCCTTCAGCAATTGGGTCAAGACCGAGCAATGGGACAAGGAGCCCACCGTCGATTTCGACGAAAGCCTCGGCCTGACCCCCACGCTGCCGGTGCGCCCCCGGGCCTGACGGCCGGCGTAACGCGACCGATCAGCTCGCGTAGCCAGGATTGCGCCGGTCGAGGCGACGCAGCAGGCCAGGCCAGGCCAGCGCCGCCTTGGCGGCGCGGTCATCGAGCGATTCCACATGGGCGCGCGCGAGGATATCGGGCGGGATGTCGAGCAGCTCCGCGCCGCCTGCCATGGCACGCACCTGCACCATGCAGGCCGCCTCCAGGCGATGCATGGACTGGAAAGCATCGGCCATGGTCGAACCGACCGTCAGCAGGCCATGGTTGCGCAGGATGAGGTAACGCTTGTCGCCCAGATCCCGCACCAGGCGGGGTTGTTCCTCTTCGTTCAGGGCCAGGCCCTCGTAATCGTGATAAGCCAGCGACGGCAGAACGATGAAGGCAAACTGCGACAGCGGCAGCAGCCCCTTTTTCTGGGCAGAGACCGCCACGCCATTGATGGAATGCGTATGCAGCACGCACATGGCATCCTTGCGCGCAGCGTGGATACAGCTGTGGATGGTGAAACCGGCCGGGTTGATGTCGTATTCCGATTCCATCACCTTGCGGCCCTGGAGATCGATCTTCACCAGGCTGGAGGCCGTGATCTCATCGAACATCATTCCATAGGGATTGATGAGGAAGTGCTCGGTGCCCGGCACCTTCGCGGTGATGTGGGTGAAGATCAGGTCATCCCAGCCGAACATGGCCACCAGCCGATACAAGGCAGCCAGATCGCAGCGAACCTGCCACTCTGCCTCGCCAACACGGTCGCGAACATCCGACTCTTGCATAAAACTCATTTGTATCTCCCTGAGAGGCAGCAACGCTTCTTCCCGGCTGCCTCGTGCTCTTGATAGGAACCATCTCGGGCAAGTGCTGCCTGACGGCTTCCTATAATAGAGACCCAGGCTGCCATTCCAAACCAGAATAAACTCATCCGAGCATGAGTTTCACGCATGATCACCTTGCGCAAACTGACTCCCTCCATGGCCCAGCTGCTGGCCTTTGATGCTGCCGCCCGGCTGGGTAGTTTCACCGCTGCCGCCAGCGAGCTATGCCTGACCCAAAGCGCCATCAGCCGCCATGTCCAGGAACTGGAAAGCCTGCTGCAGGCGACGCTTTTCGAGCGCAAAGGCCCGCGTATCGCGCTAAGCCCGGAAGGGGTGCGCTACGCGCATGCCATCTCCGATGCCCTCACGCGCATCCGTCGGGCCAGCCTGGACATCTATGAGTCGCGCCCGCAGGGCGAATCCCTGCGGCTGGCCGTGCTGCCGATCTTCAGTTCAAAATGGCTCATGCCGCGTCTGGGCGAGTTTCAATCGAGACACCCGGAAATCCTGATCCATCTGCAATCGCGCACCGGCGCGATCGAAAAATCGTTCCAGGGCGTCGACGCCTGCATCGCCGTCGGTGACGGCCACTGGCCGCATCTGGTCGGGCATCCTCTCATCAACACCCAGGGCATCATCATCGGTGCGCCCGACCTGCTCGCCCGGCGGCCCTTGCGCCAGGTGGCGGATCTGCAGCACCATCAATTGCTCGAAGCCAACACCCCCACCTCCGGCTGGCGCGACTGTCTGCTGGACAATGGCCTGGATCCCCGCATCGCGCGGGCAGGATCGCGTTTCGAGTACACCGCCCATCTCATCCAGGCTGTCATCAACGGTTCGGGCCTGGGCCTGGTGACCGATCTCTTCGTGCAGGAAGAGTTGCGCAACGGAGCGCTGGCCACCGCCGCCTTGCCCGGCTTGCGCCTGCCGGCCAAGCACTACCACCTGCTCTATCCGCCCGAAAACGCTGGCTCATCCGCCTTGCAGGCCTTTGTTGCCTGGGTCCGCGAGACGGCAGCGCGGCCTGCCTGATTTCGGCGCGACTGGGTACGACGGCGAATCTGTGTCACGCTTTGTTTTTTCCGACTTGACGGTGTTTCCATGGCGACTCAACGCCCCGTGGCACTCATTACCGGCTCGACTTCCGGCATTGGTGCGGCCATTGCCAGACGGCTCTCGCGCGACGGCTATGCCGTCATCCTGCACTCGCGCAGCTCGGTCTCGACCGGGCAGACCATGGCCCGCGAGTTGCCCGCGGCCCACTACATCCAGGCCGACCTGGCCATCGAAGCCGACCGGGCGCGCCTGATCCAGGAGGCAGTCGCGGCCTGGGGCCGGCTCGATGTCCTCGTCAACAACGCCGGCATCAGCGGCATGATTCCGCATACGGACCTGGCGGCGGCCACCCCGGCCATCTGGCAATCGCTGTACGAGGTCAATGTCATCGCCCCTTTCCGCCTGATCACGCACGCCGAGCCGGCCTTGCGCGCAGCGGCGGCCAGCGGCCGCCCGGGCGTGGTCATCAACATCTGTTCGCACGCCGGCGTGCGACCCAAAGGCGCGTCGATTCCTTATTCGGCCGCCAAGGCCGCCCTCAACCACATGACCCGCCTGTTGGCGCTCTCGCTGGGCCCCGACATCCGCGTCAACGCCGTGGCCCCCGGGCTGGTCGATACCCCGCTGACGGCAGACTGGACGCAAGCCCAGGCCCTGTGGAAGACGCGTGCACCGATGCAACGCTCGGCCAGCCCGGACGATATCGCGCAAGCCGCGGCCCTGCTGATCGCCTCCGACTACCTGACTGGCGAGATTCTGCTGTCCGACGGCGGCCTGAACCTCACCTGAGCCCTTCGGGCCGCCGCCTTCCGGGCCATGCCGCCACAGGTAAAAAGCGCAGCGGCGACAACCCGTGAGAATCCGTATTGAACACAACGTATCATCGTGTAACCGTTGTGGATCTACAATCACACGGTGGAATCGCCTCTGCGCGGCCCATCCCGGACCGCGACTGACCCGGTCGTCCCGGCATATACATTTCTGATTGTCACAACAGGAGGTTTCGGTTCTCCGCAGGTATTCCAGGCGGCGGCCGGTGAGTGATCCATATGGTTGCATCCGTTCTCGTCGGCATGCTGTGTGCGCATCTGCTGTGCTTTTCGATCATGTTCCTGTTGATCAGCCGGCGGCTGCCCTCCAACAGGATGGGGATGGACTACTTCGCCGTCGGCAATCTGCTGCTGGCGGGAGCCTACATCCTGCAACTGCTCGAAGGCGGCCCCGCCTGGAGCATGATGAGCGTCATCAACCATATCCTGACGCTCGCCTCCCCGGTTACCTACTGGCTCGGCGCCATGCGTTTTTTCGGGCGGTCGGTGCCACTCTGGCGTCCCCTGCTCCTCTTCGCCATCGTCTATGGCGTGATGCAATGCCTGGTGCAATGGAACGCGGGCCCGGCCGCGCGCTATGCCATGCTGGCGGCGATGGCCACCCTGCTTTTCCTGGTGATGAGCCTGACCGTCATCTATGGCGTACACACCTTCGCCAAGAACTTCTACGGCGAGATGGTTTTCTTTGCCATCCTGATTGCCGGCATCGGCGTTCTCAACGCCATGAAATTCATGAAGATCATCGAAGGCGGCCTGGAAGTGCTGCACATGGACAGCCACTTCCAGACCATCTTCTATATCTACATGTCGACACTGGCCACCATCGTGCCGCCGTCGATCGTCTGGCTGGTGCTGCGCCGGCTCACCGACGACCTGCGCAGCATGGCTGCACGCGACCCCCTGACAGACCTGTTCAATCGCCGCGGGCTGCTGGAGGCGGTGCAGCTGTATTTCAATGTCCGCAACGCCAGGCCCGCCTACCTGGTGATGATGGATATCGACCATTTCAAGCGCATCAACGATACCCACGGCCACCAGGCCGGCGATGAAGTGATCAGTCATGTCGCCGGGCTGCTGCGCACAACCGCGCGGCGCGGGGATCTCATCGGCCGCATCGGCGGCGAGGAGTTCGTGGTCATCTGCCTGGAAACCGATGAGACCGGCGCGCTGAACCTGGCCGAACGCCTGCGCGCCAGCGTCGAACGCCAGCCGTTCGCGGTAAGCCGTTGCAACCAGCCGCTGCACTGCACGGTCACCCTCGGGATCTCTCCTCCCTTCCTGGGCGCGCACGGCCTCGAAGACGCGCTTCAGCAAGCCGACGCTGCCCTCTACCGGGGCAAGGAGGCAGGACGCAACCGGATCGAACGGTCGCTCGCCCACGACGCCTCCTCCAGCCGCGACGCGGCCAACGCCCTGGCCCATGCCTGAGCGACAATCCGGGCCGCTCGCCGCGGCCCGGACAGGCAGGTGCACGCCCCGGTTCAGGCTGCCATGGCCTAGTAACGCACCTGCACGTTCGCCATGAAGTTGCGCGGCTCGCCGTAGATCAGGCCGTTATAGAAGCCGTACTCCCGGTAGTACTTCTTGTCGAACAGGTTGTTCACCCGGGCCGTCACGCTCAGATGCTTGTTGACGTCGTAGCGCGCCATCACATGCGCCAGCATATAACCCGACTGGCGGATCGGACGGTTATCAAATCCGCCGCCGGCCAGCGGACGGCCCGGCATGGGCGTGGAGGTGGTCGAACTGTCGTAGCTGATACTGCTGCCCAGGGTCAGTTTGTCGCCAAGGATATCCGGCCGATAGGTCGTGCTGACGCGGAAGCTGTGGCGCGGATCCTGGCGCGGACTGCTATTGGGACTGCGGTCCACCACGTTCATATAGGTGTAGCCGGCATAGACGTTCCAGCGGCGGGTCAAGGCGCCGGCCAGTTGCAGATCCAGGCCGGTGGATTTGATCCCGGTGCCATTGGCCACATAAGCCTGGTCTCCCGTATCGAGCACGGTACGGTCGTCATCGGCCTGCGCCACGTTGGTCTGCTTGGCATGAAACACCGCCACCGTGCTGGACAGGCGGTCGTCCAGCCAGCTGCTCTTGATCCCGGCCTCGTAGCTCTCGCCGACGATGGGCTTGATGATATTGCCCGACACATCCCGCTGGGTTTGCGGCTTGAACACATCCGTATAGCTGGCGTAGAGCGTCTGCTCAGGCGTGACGTCCAGGGTCAGGCCGACATAGGGCGTCCAGACCTTCTTGTCGATCTCGGAACGGCGGGCGCTCTTTGCATTATCCCTGTCGTAATCGTTCGCGTGGCTGCGGTACAGGCTATACCGCGAGCCAAGAATGACCTTCAGGCTATCGGTGAGTTCCAGCCGGGTCGCCAGGTATCCCCCGTAGTTGGTGGTCCGGGTAACGCCGCGCGCATCGGTGCGATGCGTCTTCGGCGCACCATACTCATTACCTTTCCAGGTCTGCCAATTGGTCGGCAGATCCAGCCGGTACTGGCATCCGCGCCCAGGCACGTGGCCGTCGATATTGCAGTTGCCCAAGGCGCCGCTGAATTGATAGGACGTTTCTTCCGTACGTTGGCCATTGAAACCCACGATCAGCTCGTGCTCGCGCCCCAACAGCTGGAAGGGCCCCGTCAGATTGACCGAGAACGCATGTTGCTTGCCCTCGCTTTCCGAGTGCATGGCATTCAGATAGGCCAGCCCCGTGTCCTTGTCGAAGAATCCCCAGGTGGAGCCGGCGCTATTGGCTTTCAGCACGCCAAAGCTATTGATGCTTTCCAGGTCGCTGTAACTGTAGTGGGCATCGGCATGCCAGCCACTGCCCAGGTTCTGCTCCAGGCTGGCGAACCAGGTGTGGTTCTTGCGCGTGGTGTGGCTCCAGTCGCTGACCGGATGATAACTGCGGGAAAAATCGCTGCGGCTGCCATCGGCGAACCAGATGGGCACGTTGGTGCCCCAGGACGCTCCTTTGTGCTTTTTGTAGTCGTACTCGTAGCCGGCTGTCACGCTGGTATCCGGCGAGAGATCGTATGTCATCGTCGCCAGCAGCCCGAAGACCTGCGGGTTCTCGTTGTCGCGGAAAGTATGGCTGTCTTCGCCGCTGATCACGAGGCGCGCCCGCAGATCCCCGTCCTGGGTCAGGGGCGTGTTGATATCCGCCATGGCACGGCGCTTGCGCCAGCTGCCGAAATCCACCCGTCCCTGCACGCCGAACTCACGATATGCCTTCTTGCGCGACAGGGACACCGTGGCTGACGGATCGCCCGTACCGCCCAGCAGGCCATTGGCCCCGCGCAGGATGCTGACGCTCTCGTACAGATCCATGTTGACGGCGCCGCCGACACCGGAAAAGCCCGACTCGCCGTTGAACTCAAGGCCGTCGATCTTGTAGTTGTTGATATTGAAGCCGCGTGCCCGGTAAGTGGTACGAGAGCCAATGTCGACCTCATTGACGCTGATGCCGGATACCGAGGTCATCGCATCATCGAGCGTCTGGATGTTCTCGTCCTCCATCTGCTGGCGGGTGATGTTGGTAATCGCCTGCGGCGTTTCCTTCTCCTCCAGACGCATGCCGGTGGAACTGGAACTGTAGATCTGCTGATAACTGTCCTCGGGCGCTTGCTGGTAGCCTTTGACGGTAATGGGCTTGAGTTGGGCAGGCGTCTCCTGCGCCCAGGCAGCCTGCCCGCCAAAAGCGACGAGAATCAGGGCGCCAAGCGGCTTGAGCGGCAGCCGGTGTGAAGGGAACGGCAAAACATGACTCCTTGTTAATAATACGAATGGTTCTTGTTTGCCGTAAGATTAGTGTGTATGGCTTTTGCCGATGTGTTGGCCCGTATTGCCGTGTGATGGCGATGCAATGACATGTATTGGTATGTAATGACAGAATCAACCTGCCCCCAGCGCCGTGTCCTGATCGTCGAGGATGACGCCGAACTGGCCCGACTGATCGCCCAGGAACTCAGTGTCGGCGGCTTTCAGGCACATATCGCCGGCAACGGCCGCCAGGCACTGGAGTACCTCCGCCGCCACGACATCGCACTGGTCCTGCTGGACCTGATGCTGCCCGGCGAGGACGGGCTGGAGCTGTGCAAGCAATTGCGGGCCATCGACCCTCCCCCCGGCATCATCATGGTCACGGCCCGCAACGAGCTGGCCGACAAAGTGACCGGCCTGGAACTGGGAGCCGACGACTACGTGGTCAAACCCTTCGAGTCGCGCGAGCTGCTGGCGCGCTGCAAAGCCGTGATCCGGCGCCATGCGGCGCCACCCCCTCGACAAGACGCCCGGCAGGCGGCGCCCGCCCGCTATCACTTCCTGGGCTGGCAGCTCGATCTTGGCGCCCGCCAGCTCTACTCCCCGCAGGGCGTCACGGTATCCCTGCCCAACTCCGACTTCCATGTGCTGGTCGCACTGCTGGAAGCGCCCAACAAGGTGCTGTCGCGCGCCCTGCTGCTGCGTCGCGCCTTCAGCCGCAACCTCACCTACGAAGACCGCGCCGTCGATGTCTGCATCAGCCGCCTGCGCCACCACCTGGAACAAGACCGCTCCAGGCCGGCGCTGGTGCATACCGTGCGCAACGAGGGCTACGTCCTGCGCCTGGACCCGGCTTCGCTGCGCACCGAATAAGGCGATGGCGGCACGCGAACACTCCGGGCTGCTGGCCTGCCTGCGCCGCCTCGCCGGCTGTTTCTATCCGGCACGCCTGCGCAGCAAGATCACCCTGGTCGTGGTGATCGGCCTGCTGCTGGCCCAGGTATTGACCGGCACGATGTGGTCGCAACTGCGCAGCCAGGTCCTGATCGAGACCCCCGCCCGTATCGCAGCAGTGCGGTTCTCCGATTGGTATCTGTACGCCGAGTCGCAACTCGCGCGCGGCCTGGAGATAGACCCCGCGCTGCTGTCAGGCGTGTCGGCGGCCCCCGTGCCACGCGACTCGCCCGTGCTTGACGCGTCGGCCGAGGATGCCGGGCTGGGCACATTCTTTGAACAAAGCATCCGGGAGCGCACCGGTGCGCACCAGAATTTTCAATTGCTGGGAGCAGACCGCAAGCCTGCCGGGCAGCCCGAGGATGGCGTCTCATGGCTGCGTGCCTTGTCCCTGGAGCGCAGCCAGGCAGACATTGCCTTTGCCGCGATCTTCCGCTTATCCGATGGCCAGTACTGGCGCCTGCAGGTAGTGGAAAGCCCGGGCTGGAACGCCATCGGCAAGCTGCCATTCACCTACGACTACTTCTTCCGGATCTATTTTTTCCGCCTGCTCCTGGTGGTTCTGGCGCTGACGCTATGCCTGCACTTCATTTTCCGGCCACTCAAGAGGCTTGAGAAAATCGTGGCGAACATGGACATCAACGTGAACCAGCAGAAAATCCAGCTGGGCGGCTCCGAAGAGTTCAAGCGCCTGGGCACGGCCTTCAACGACATGGCCGAGCGCGTGCAGAAGCACATTGAAGAACGCTCCCATTTTTTCTCCGCGGTCTCCCACGATCTGCGCACCCCGCTTACCCGCCTGAAGCTGCGCATCCAGCAGGTCGGGGATGCCGAGCTGAACCAGAGCCTGAACCGCGATGTGGAGCAGCTCAACGAGCTGGTCCATTCCACCCTGGAACTCATGAGTTTCCAGACCTCCGACGAGCACTTCGCAGAGGTCGACGTGGCTGCCTTGCTCGGCGCCATCAGCATCAACCGCCAGGAACTCGGGGAACGGATCAGCCTGGGCGAGCGGGATCCGGCCATCCTCCGGATACAGATCCAAGGGTTGCGCCGCTGCCTGGAGAACCTGATGTCCAACGGCCTGCGCTATGGCGACCACGTTTATGTCTCTGCCCGCGGCACGCCCCAGGAGTACATCATCACCATCGCCGATGACGGGCCCGGCATCCCCGCCGAGGAGCAGGCCCGGGTCCTGCGCCCCTACTACCGTCTCGAGAGCTCCCGCAATCGGGCCACGGGCGGCTATGGCCTGGGCCTGAGCATCTGCGACGAAGTGATCCGCGCCCACGGCGGACGGTTGCTCTTCGGCCACCAGGAACAGCGCTTCTGCGTGTTCCTCTGCCTGCCCCTGCACCGTTCCCAGGTGGCAACGCACGCCAGGACAGGCGCGGCCCCCGTCTAGAACTGGTATACCACCCCGATGCCGGCCTGGGGTTGCCAGCGCCAGTTCTTCTCGCTGCTGCCCCATTGCTGGTTGGAGTATTTCGCCTGCACAAAGGCGTTGAACGACACCTGTTTGTTCAGCGTATAAGACAGGGAAAGCTGCGGCAGCGCGAACAGATCGTAGGCATCCTTGTAGTTGCCCTTCATCACGGTCGGCGACAGCCACTGGTACATCTCGTCGGTCGCCAGGAAAGGATTCCATGCCGCCCGGCGATTGGACATGACATAAGGGTCCAGGCCACCGGCGAAGTTGAAGGCCAGCGACGTACGTTCGTTGAACTTGTGGAGCGTCTTGGCGTATTCCAGCCAGGCCGACAGCATGAAGTACGTGGCGTTGGTGTAACTGCCCTGGTTGCTGCCGACGATGAAGCTGCCGCGATACCAGTCCTTGAAGGCGTAGGCGTTCAGGGTCAGGGAGAAATTCGCGGGGAGATTCCAGTTGGTGAGCAGGCCCCCCCCGCCGGTATTCACCGTACCCGACGGCCCGCTGATGTTCTTGCCATAGACATACATGGGCGCGATGGCCAACTGGGTCGGCTGGACATACGCGTTCTCGGGAAAATACTTTGAAAAATCAAAGACAGTCTGCAGCAGGCCATAGCCCTGGCTGTTGTTGTTGAAATTGCTCTGGGTCTCTATCTTCAGGGAACTGGACCAGTTGACCTTGGACGTCCCCAGCTTGCCGTAGTTGTAGCTCACCGTGAAGGAGGGCTCGCTGTAATCATTGTTCTGCTGCTTGGGTGCGCCGGTATAGGTATAGCGATTCCAGGTGCGGTCCCACTCGGCGCTCAAGCCCCATTCGGGCGAGAGCTGGTAATTCCATGTCAATGAAGGATGCGAGGTGGCAGTTCGGTAGTTGCCCGAGTCGCCATAAAACGTCTGGGTCAGCCCCAGACTGCCGCTGGGCGTGAACGCCGATGCCTGGACGGCCGGGGCGCCCAGCAGGATGATTCCAAGAAGGCTCAGACAGCGTGTCATGACATTGATACCGGATGAGAGGTTCGCCTGCCGCCGTCACGGGCGGAGCAGGCATGCCCGTAATGGCGGAGGCTGAAGAACGCGCCGGCAGGGATGGGCGGCGGCGCGCCGCAACCGATCCGGCACGCCGGAAACTGGCCTGATGCGATACCAAGGCCCGGCCTTCTGACTCGAAGACCGGGCCTTTTTCAAGGGCTCGCCTGAAACAGTGTCTACAGCACGATCTTGCCGGTGTAGAGCAACCACAGCACCAGGATATCCGCGATCAGCAGGATGGCCAGATACAGCGTCTCCTTCTTCTCGAAGATCGGCTTGCCGTCATGCTTCTCGCGGCGCGACCAGATGAAGATCGGCAGGCCGCAGGTCAGCAGGATGGGAACCAGCGCCAGATAATTGACCTCGCTGGCATAGAAGATGAACAGGCAGAACAGCGCGCCCAGGACGCCGCTGATCAGCGCAAGCGTCATCCCCTTGCTGGCGTACTTCTTGTACTCATGGTTGAGGCACAGCTTGGTCATGTACAGCGTCGTGGTGATATACGCCGGCACGACCATGAGCGCACTGATGTTGTACATCGTGTTCCAGGCGTTGTTGGAGAAATACACCAACAGCATGGCTGCCTGCATGACGCCGCTGCTCACCCACAAGGAAACGCTGGCAGCGGCGTTCTTGTTGGTACGCGCAAATGCCTTGGGGAAGGCGCCGTTCTGGCCCGCCGCCATGGGAATTTCCGCGCACAGCATGGTCCAGGCCAGCCAGCCGGCCAGCACCGAGACGATCAGCCCGGCATCCATCACCCAGCTGCCCCAGCTCGCCCCCACCACCTGTTTGAGCACGCCCGAGGTCGACGGGTTCGCCACCTGGGAAAGCTCGGCCTGGGTCATGGCGCCGAAAGGCAGCACCGACAGCAGGATGTAGATGATCAAGGCCAGCATGAAGCCCAGCAGCGTCGCCTTGCCGACATCGCTGCGCTTGCGTGCGCGGCCCGACAGCACCACGGCCCCTTCCACGCCGATGAACGCCCACAGGGTCACGGTCATGGGTGCCATGATCTGCGCGCTCAGTGACACCGGCGTCCCCGCGTCTCCCGGGCCGGTCATGACCTGCGGCGCGGTCCCCCAGACGTTGTGCAGCAACTGCGAATAGTCGATCAGCAAGCCCAGGGCGAGCACGAACACCACCAGCGGGACCAGCTTGGCAATGGTGCCGATGGTGTTGACGAAGCCAGCCACCTTGGTCCCCGACAGCACCAGGTAGTTGTAGCCCCAGATCAGGATGGATCCGCAAATGATGGAATTCAGGTTGTTCCCGTTGGTGAAGACGCCCGGGAAGATCTGGTCAAACGCGTCCATCAGAATCACGGCAAAAGCCACGTTGCCGAAGCAGGTCATCAGCCAGTAGCCCCAGGCCACGTTAAAGCCGATGAAAGAGCCGAAGCCCTCCTGGGCATACATGTACACGCCGGCCTGCAGATCGGGCCGCATGTCGGACAACATGCGGAACACGTTGGCGATGAAGTAGACCCCGATCCCGGCGATGATCCAGGCGATCATCACCGGCCCGACGGCCGAGGAGGCCGCCGTGTTCTGGGGCAGGCTGTAGACGCCGCCCCCCAGCATGGACCCCACCACGATCGCGATGAGAGCCAGCATGCCGAGCTTTGCTCCGGCGCTCGCCCCGCCCGAATCCGTGGAGGCGCCAGGACTTGCAGATGTTTTAGAGCTATCAGTCATGTTGTGCCTTGTGCGTTGGAGAAGGAAACGCCGCCCGGCGGCCGTGCTGCCGGGCGGTCACTCGCGCTACTGCCGCCCCTTCTTGAACGAAGAAGTGCGGTGGCTTTTGAAGCTGACATGGCTGGGCGTGGCCTTGGGCTTGCGATCCTCCTCGACGATGGCCCGGACCCAGTAATCGCCGTCCTGATCGATGCTCACGCCCTGGATCTCGTGCTCGAACCCCGGGAAGCGCTTGTCGAATTCCTGCAGCGCCTTGAGATAGCCGGTGATCCCGGTATCGTTGGCCGGCAGGCGTTCGCCCGGCATCAGCACGGGAATTCCCGGAGGGTACGGCAC
>JAEWJD010000285.1 GCA_023386765.1 Pseudomonadota bacterium
ATGTGACGGCCAGTCCCTTGCGCTTTTCGGCCTCGCCCGTGGTGTATCGCGCCGCGCCGCCCTTGCTGGGACAGCACACCGAGGAGGTGCTGCGGGACCTGCTGGGAAAGTCCCCGCAGGCCATCGCCGACTACGTGGCCAGCCTCGGGCCCTGAGGCCCGGCGGCTGGCCGCGGCCTCAGGCCGTGGCGACCGGGATCTTGCCGATGCGGGCCTGCCATTCCTTGGGGCCGGTGGTGTGCACCGACGTACCTTCGGCATCCACTGCCACCGTCACCGGCATGTCCTTGACGTCGAACTCGTAGATGGCTTCCATCCCGAGGTCTTCAAAGGCCAGTACCTTGGCCTCGCGGATCGCCTTGGACACCAGGTAGGCCGCACCGCCCACCGCCATCAGGTAAGCCGATTTATGCTTCTTGATCGCCTCGATGGCAACCGGACCGCGCTCGGACTTGCCGATCATGGAGATCAGGCCGGTCTGCGCCAGCATCATCTCGGTGAACTTGTCCATGCGCGTGGCGGTCGTAGGGCCGGCCGGGCCGACCACTTCGTCGCGCACCGGATCCACCGGGCCGACGTAATAGATGACGCGGTTGGTGAAGTCCACCGGCAGCTTCTCGCCCTTGGACAGCATGTCCTGGATGCGCTTGTGTGCGGCATCGCGGCCGGTCAGCATCTTGCCCGACAGCAACAGAGTCTGGCCCGGCTTCCAGCTGGCGACTTCTTCGCGCGTAAGCGTATCCAGGTTGACCTGCTTGGACTTGTTGTAGTCCGGCGCCCAGTGCACGTCCGGCCACTCGCTCATGGCGGGCGGATCCAGACGGGCCGGGCCCGAGCCATCGAGCACGAAATGCGCGTGACGCGTGGCGGCGCAGTTCGGGATCATGGCCACCGGCTTGGAAGCGGCGTGGGTCGGGAAGGTGTTGATCTTGACGTCCAGCACGGTCGTCAGGCCGCCCAGGCCCTGCGCGCCGATACCCAGCGCGTTGACCTTTTCGTAGAGTTCGATGCGCAGCTCTTCAAGCTTGTTTTGCGGGCCGCGCGCCAGCAGCTCGTACATGTCGATGTCTTCCATCAACGACTGCTTGGCCATCAGCATGGCCTTCTCGGCAGTGCCGCCCACGCCGATGCCCAGCATGCCCGGCGGGCACCAGCCGGCGCCCATCGTAGGCACCGTCTTGAGCACCCAGTCCACCAACGAATCGCTGGGGTTGAGCATCACGAACTTGGTTTTGTTTTCCGAGCCGCCGCCCTTGGAGGCGATCTGCACGTCGACGGTGTTGCCCGGCACCAGTTCGACGTGCAGGATACAGGGCGTGTTGTCACGCGTATTGCGACGTGCGAACAGCGGGTCGTCCAACACCGAGGCGCGCAGCGGATTGTCCGGATTGGTATAGCCCTGGCGCACGCCTTCGTCGCACAGTTCCTGCAGGCTGCGGCGCGTGTCGAAACGCACGTCCATGCCCACTTTCAGGAAGACGTTGACGATACCGGTGTCCTGGCACAGCGGGCGCTTGCCTTCGGCACACATGCGCGAGTTGGTCAGGATCTGCGCCATCGCGTCACGCGCGGCCGGGCTTTCTTCGCGCTCATAGGCGCGCGCCAGGTGGCGGATGTAGTCGACGGGGTGGTAGTAGCTGATGAACTGAATCCCGTCGGCGATCGACTGGATCAGGTCTTCTTCTTTGATGAGAACGGTCATGGCAGTACGGTAGGGGATAACGAAAAAATCGGGCCGGACGGTGCTGTCCGGCCCCGCAGATGCACGGTTTACTTGCCTTGCCAGACGGGCTTGCGCTTTTCGGCGAAGGCCGTGGCGCCTTCCTTGGCGTCGGCGGAGGAGAAGATGTGGGCGATGAGCGGACGCTGACGGTCGAACATGCCTTCCTGCTCCCAGTCGAGCGATTGCTGCACGATGCTCTTGGCGGTCTGCACGGCCAGCGGGCCATTCTCGACGATGACGCGCGCCAGGGCCAGCGCGCCCCCCAGCGCGTGGCCGGGTTCAGTCAGGCGGTTGACCAGGCCCAGCTGGTGGGCGCGCTCAGAGGCAAGCATGTCGCCGGTCAGGATGATTTCCATCGCGACGTGATAGGGCAGGCGCTGCGGCAGACGCATCATGCCGCCGGAGCCGGCCACCAGGCCGCGCTTGACTTCGGGCAGGCCAAACTTGGCATTGCTGGCCGCCACGATCAGATCGCAGGCCAGCGCCATTTCGCAGCCACCCGCCAGGGCATAACCTTCCACGGCGGCGATCAGCGGCTTCTTGGGCGGGCATTCGTTCAGGCCGGCAAAGCCGCGTCCCGGCACCAGCGGACGCTGGCCGCTCTGGGCAAAGGCCTTCAAGTCCATACCGGAGGAGAACGTGCCGCCCGCGCCGGTCAGGATACCGATGCGGATGTCGTCGCGGCTATCGAGCTGCTCCAGTGCGGCGGCCATGGCCTGCGCGGTTTCGAGGTTGATGGCGTTCTTGGCCTCGGGACGGTTGACCGTAATGATCTGGATACCGTCGGCGACTTCGACCTTGACCAACTCTGACATGTGATGCTCCTTCCGTAGGCGTTTGGGAACGGCTCCCAACTTCTATATAAGACTGGACAAACCGAATCATACGACCATTGCGGCTTCCGGCCCTGAATAAGACCGCCTCTCCCCTGGATCACTATATTGACCGCCCCGTGCCCTCCCCGGCCCCACCGGGCCAGGGACCGGCTGCCCGCCGGCAGCCGGCGCGCGGTCAATAAACTGACCACCTCCGCAGCAGGGCGAAACAAAGCGAAAGGCCCTGCTTATAGTAGCCGCCATCACAACCCCGCCTACTCGGAGCACCACCATGGCTGTACCCCAGGACTCGTTGGTCTACATCAAATCGCCCGCCGCCGCGGCCCAGGACAGCATCGGTGCC
>JAEWJD010000309.1 GCA_023386765.1 Pseudomonadota bacterium
GCACTCATCTGGATCACGCACGATCTGGGCGTGGTGGCCGAACTGGCCGACAAGGTGGCCGTGATGTATGCCGGGCGCATCGTCGAGGCCGGCCCGGTCAACGACGTGCTGGATGCCCCGCGCCACCCCTATACGCGCGGCCTGCTCGATTCGATGCCAGCGCAATCGCCGCCTGGCGCCCGCCTGCACCAGATCAACGGCATGGCACCCACGTTGTCGGCCCGGCCCTCGGGCTGTGCCTTCCGGCCGCGCTGCCCCTATGCCATTGCGCGCTGCACCGAGCAGCCTCCCGCCGTCATCCACGAAGGCTCGCGCAGCTTCCGCTGCTATGTGCCGCTTGCCCGCGAGGCCGCATGACCCAGAACGAATCCCCCGTTATCGAACTGCGCGACGTCCACAAGCGTTTTGAAAGCCGCCCGGACATGGCGCAGCGCATGCTTTCCCTGGTCGGGAAACCCATCGACCGGCGCACCGTGCACGCCGTCAACGGCGTGTCCCTGTCGGTGGCGCGCGGCGAGGTCGTCGGCCTGGTGGGTGAGTCCGGCTGCGGCAAGTCGACGCTGGGCCGCGTGGTCGCCGGCCTGCATGGCGCCAGCGCCGGCCAGCTGTTCTACCAAGGCCGCGAGGTCAAGACGCTGAGCGGTGCCGACAAGCTCGCCTATACCCTGGGCGTGCAGATGATCTTCCAGGACCCGCAGGCCTCGCTGAATCCGCGCCAGCGCCTCTACCAGATCCTGGGTGAAGCGCTCAAGGTGCACAAGCTGGTGCCGCCCGCCGAGATCCCCGAGCGGGTGGACCGCGCCCTGGCCGAGGTGGGCCTGGACCGCGAGTACCGTGACCGCTTTCCGCACCAGATCTCCGGCGGCCAGCGCCAGCGCATCGGCATCGCGCGCGCCTTGCTGGTCAACCCCAAGTTCCTGGTATGCGACGAACCGGTCGCCGCGCTGGACGTGTCCATCCAGGCGCAGGTGATCAACCTGTTCATGGATCTGCGCGAACAGCATGGCTTCACGTATCTGTTCATCAGCCATGACCTGGGCGTGGTGCGCCACATCTCCGACCGGGTGGCCATCATGTATCTGGGCAAGATCGTCGAGCAGGCCAGCGCCAGCGAGATCTTCGCCCGGCCCAATCACCCGTACACTCAAGCCTTGATGGCCGAAGTGCCCGACGTAAGCCGCCGCGGACGCGCCTTCACGCCGATCCGGGGCGAGATCCCCTCGCCCCTGAATCCGCCGTCGGGTTGCACCTTCCATCCGCGCTGCCCGCATGCCATGCCGCGCTGCAAGGAAGAAGTGCCGGTTCTCAAGACTATCGCTCCGGGCCACGTATCGGCCTGTCACCTCAACGACGTTCCCGCCTGAATATGAAACCCGCCGAACTGAGCAACGTCGATCGCATGGCCATTGAACTGGGCCATGCCGGACGCAACAGCTTTGTGTACATCGATGACGACCGCAACGCCGATCGTCCCTTCACCCTGAACACCTATCGCCCGTACGGCTACACGCCCGAGGACCCGGTGGTCGTGGTGCAGCACGGTGTGCTGCGCAACGGCGATGAATACCGCGACTTCTGGATTCCCGCAGCCGACAAGCACCGCCTGCTGATCGTGGCGCTGACCTTCTCCAATGAGATCTGGCCCGGCGTGGAGAGCTACAACAACGGCCGCGCCTTCAGCGCCGGCGGCAATCCGCGCCACCTCGATGGCTGGACCTACGCCCTGGTCGCCAACGTGCTCAGGGACCTGGCCGCCTCGGGCGTGTCGAACTGCCAGCCGGCCTATCTGTTCGGCCACTCGGCCGGCGGCCAGTTCGTGCATCGCCTGATGAGCTCGCAGCCGCATGCGCCGTTCACGGGCGTGATCACCGCCAACCCGGGCTGGTACACGCTGCCCGACCTGGCGCTGCCCTATCCGGAAGGCATGGGCGGCGTCGGCCTGACCGATCAGCATCTGGCCCGCCTGCTGGCTTATCCCATGACCATCCTGGCCGGCGACCAGGATACCGATACCAGCGACCCGAACCTGCCGGCCCAGCCCGAAGCCCTGCGCCAGGGGCCGCACCGCTACGCACGCGCCCAGCATTACTTCGAGGCCGGCCGCGAGGCAGCCGAACGCCTGGGTCTGCCTTTCGGCTGGCGCTTGCAAAGCGTACCCGGCATCGGGCACGATGGTCGTGCCATGTCTGCCGTTGCCGCCCATCTGTGGTTCGACGGCGGCATGCCTGACGCCGCCACGCTGGCCGACCTGGCTGGCGATCACTCCGCCTGAATCCGTACAAAGCCATGAACAAACTGCCTAATACCGAAGCCCTCGTCAGCGAAATCCAGACCTGGATTCAATGCGAGTCGCCCACCCACTACGTCGAGGGCATCACCGCCATGGCTCAACTGGCGGCCGAGCGTGCCCGCGAGCTGGGCCTGCGCGTGGAACTCACGCCGCTGGGCGATAACGTCGGCCCCTTGGTGTATGCCACCACGCGCGCCCCGGGTGACACCACGCCGGGCATTTTCATCATCGGCCACCTGGACACCGTGCACCCGGTCGGCACCCTGGGCGACAACCCCTGCCGCATCGAGGATGACCGCCTGTACGGCCCAGGCAGCTACGACATGAAGGCCGGCATCGTGCTGGCACTGGCCGGCATGACGGGCCTGACCGACCACGCCCGCGGCACCCGTCTGCCCATCGACTTCCTGATGGTGCCCGACGAGGAAACCGGCAGCCATGCCTCGCGCCCCCACATCGAGCATCTGGCCAAGCAGGCCAAGTACGCCCTGGTGTGCGAACCGGCCCGCCCCAACGGCGGCAAGTGCGTCACCGCCCGCAAGGGCACCGGCATGTTGCGCCTGGGCGTCAAGGGCCGTCCGGCCCACGCTGGCATGGCGCACGAGAAAGGCCGCAGCGCCATCCGCGAAATGGCCCATCAGGTGCTGGCGCTGGAGGGCATGACCGACTACGAGCGCGGCGTGACGGTCAGCGTCGGCACGATCGCCGGAGGCACCGTCACCAACACCGTGCCGGGCTACTGCCGCTGCGTGGTGGACTTCCGCGTGCCCGACATGGGCGCCGCGCAGGACGTGCTGCGTCGCATGCGTGAACTGTGCGCCGTCACCCCTGACGTCGAACTGGACATCGACGTCCAGCTCAACCGCCCGCCGATGGAAAAGACAGCGGCCTCGGGCGCGCTGCTCGAACTGGCCCAGGGTTATGCCACCCAGGCCGGCTTCCCCCTCGAAGACGCCCCCATGACCGGCGGCGGCAGCGATGCGAACTTCACTTCGGCCCTGGGCGTGCCCACGCTGGATGGGCTGGGTGCCGACGGCGACGGCGCGCACACGCTGCACGAGTACATCCAGATCTCCACGCTGGAGATGCGCGCCAAGTTCTGGCATCTGCTGCTGCGCGATCTGGCCTGAGGCAGCGCCAGGGGCCGGCGCCGACCGTTGCGCGCCGGCCTTATTTCTTGAGCAGGGCCTTGAGCATGCCGAGCCTTTCCTTGGGGCTCATGGCGGCCGTGGCCGGATCTTCGGCAATCCCCGGTTCGGCCAGGCCCATTTCCTCGATGAAACGCGACGGCTCGCAGATGCGATCTTCGCGCGCCCGGCGTCGCTTGCGGCACCAGCTCAAATGCAGGCTGCGCTGCGCCCGGGTAATTCCCACATACATCAGGCGACGCTCCTCCTGAACCCGGCCCATCAGAATGGTGCCGGCGTTCTCGGGATCGATATCCTCGTCATCGCGCCCCAGGTGGGGCAGCAAGCCCTCCTCGACGCCGGCCAGGTAGACATGCGGGTACTCCAGGCCCTTGGAGGCATGCAAGGTGGACAGCTTGACCGCATCGGGCTCGTCTTCCTCGCCACGCTCGAGCATGGTCACCAGTGCCACGTGCTGCACCAGTTCAAACAGCGTCATGCCATCTTCGTCGGCCTTGCGCTTGAGCCAGGACACCAGCTCCATGACGTTCTGCCAGCGCGTCTGCGCGGGCCGCTCTTCGAGCAGGTCGAACAGGTAGCGTTCGTACTGGATGGCCTGCAACAAGTCATCCAGCAACGGGCCGGCCGGCTCGGCGGCGCGGGTTGCCGTGCCCTCGGCCCCCCTGCCGGCGCGCCACTGGATACGCCGGATGAACTCACCGAAGGTGCGCAACGGCTCCAGCTGGCGCGGTGCCAGCAGCGCCTGCAGGCCCTCCTCGGAACACGCCTGCAGCAGCGAAATCGCACGCTGCGCAGCGTACTGGCCCAGCGTCTGCAACGTGCTCTGCCCGATGCCGCGCTTGGGCGTGGTGGCCGCACGGATGAAGGCCGGATCGTCATCGTCATTGGCGATCAGGCGCAGGTAGGACAGGATATCGCGCACCTCGGCCTTGTCGAAGAAACTCTGCCCGCCCGAGATGGTGTACGGAATCTTCAGATTGCGCAGCGCCTGCTCCAGCACGCGCGCCTGATGGTTGCTGCGGTACAGGATGGCGAAGTCTTTCCATTGCGCCTGACGCTCGAAGCGCGAGGCCGAGATTTTCATGCCGATCGATTCGGCCTCGTGCTCATCGCCGTCCATGGGCGTGACCGTGATGGGTTCGCCTGCCCCCAGCTCCGACCAGAGCTTCTTCTCGAACAGCTTGGGATTGCGTTCGATCACATTGTTGGCTGCCGCCAGGATGCGCTGCACCGAACGATAGTTCTGCTCCAGCTTGATGAGCTTCAGGCTGGGGTAGTCGGCCGGCAGTTTGGCGAGGTTCTCGATGGTTGCGCCACGCCAGGCGTAGATCGCCTGGTCGTCGTCCCCCACCGCCGTGAACATGGCCCGATCCCCTGTCAGCAGCTGTACCAGGCGGTACTGGCAGACGTTGGTGTCCTGATATTCATCGACCAGCAGGTAACGCACCCGGTTCTGCCAGCGCGTGCGCACTTCCTCGTTGTGCTCCAGCAATTGCGCCGGGATGCGGATCAGGTCGTCGAAATCCACCGCCTGGTAGGCCGCCAGCGTCGCCGCATAGCTGCGGTAGACCGCCACGGCCTCGACCTCGCCGGGCGTGATGGCCGCCTGGGCAGCCTGGTCAGGATCGAGCAGGGCGTTTTTCCACAAGGAAATGATGGACTGCACTTCGCGCAGGCGGGCCCGATCGGTGGTGGCCAGCAGGTCCTGGATGATCGCCATAGCGTCGTCCGAATCCAGGATGGAAAAGTTGGTTTTCAGGCCCGCATTGGCCGCCTCTTCGCGCAGCAGACGCACACCCAGGGCATGGAAAGTACTGATGGTCAGGCCCTTGGCCAGCTTGCGGTCGACCAGTTCCTTGACACGCTCGGCCATCTCGCGCGCGGCTTTGTTGGTGAAGGTCAACGCCACCACGTTGCGCCCCATATAGCCGCACTCACGCAGCAGGTAGGCAATCTTCTGCGTGATCACCCGCGTCTTGCCGCTGCCGGCGCCGGCCAGCACCAGACAAGGGCCGTCCAGGTAGAGCACTGCCGCCTTCTGCGCCGGGTTCAGGCCGTGGCCAATAGGGGTATCCATAGACATGGAGCGTCGCTCGCCATTGCAAAGAATTCAAACTCGCGGCCTGGGCCGCACTCGCGGGTGCTGCAGAAGCCTCAGATCTCCATGGGATCGACCTCAAGCTGCCAGCGCACCCGTGCTTCGCCGGCCAGATGCGCCAGCCAGTCACCCCAGCCCGGCAGAAAGGCCTGCAGCGCCGGACGGCTGTTGCTTTCCACCAGCAACTGCGCGCGCTCGACATTGGCCACGCGTACGATGCGCAGCGGCACCGGGTCATAGAGCGTGATGAGCGAACCGTCGCCCAGCTGCGCGCCCAGCCGCTCGCCCGCATCGCGCGCGGCCTGCAAATAGGCCAGGGCCTGCGCAATCTCACGCGCCTCGGCAGTGAGCAAGGCCTGAAAGGCGAAGGGCGGCAGCCCCATGGCCTCGCGCTCTTCGAGCGAATGGCGCGCAAAGCCGGCATAGTCATGCCGCATCAGGGCCTGATAGACTGGCTGCTCGGGATAGCCCGTCTGGATCAGGACCTCTCCGCCGCCCGTATGCCGTCCGGCCCGTCCGGCCACTTGCATCAACTGCGCGAACAAGCGTTCCGGCGCCCGGAAATCCTGGGCATAGAGCATCGAATCTGCGTTCAGCACCCCGACCAGTCCCAGGCGCGAGAAATCATGTCCCTTGGCCACCATCTGGGTGCCCACCAGGATGTCGACCTCGCCGGCGTGCACCGAGGCGAACAAGGCCTGCGCACTGCCCTTGCGGCGCGTACTGTCGGCATCGATGCGCGCGATGCGGGCCTTGGGAAACCACTCCGCCAGGTGTTCTTCGATGCGCTGCGTGCCGCGCCCCATGGGCTGCAGATCCTGGTCACCACAATCCGGGCAGGCGCGCGGCACTGGCGCCTGATAGCCGCAATGATGGCATTGCAGCCGGTAGCCGCCGGGGCTGCCGCGGTGCAGCACCGTATAGGCCGAGCAGCGCGGGCAATTCGTGACCCATCCGCACGAAGCGCAGTGCAGCACCGGTGCATAACCGCGCCGGTTCAGAAACACCAGCGCCTGCTCGCCACGCTCCAGGCGCTCGCCAATGGCATCCAGCAGCTGCGGCGCCAGGCCATCCTTGAGCGGCAGGCGGCGGGTATCGATCAAGCGCACGCGCGGCAGCTCGGCGCTGCGGGCCCGGTTGGCCAGGCTCAGGCGCAGGTAGCGCCCGCGTTCGGCGTGGTACCAGCTCTCCAGCGACGGCGTGGCCGAACCCAGCACCACCGGAATGCCGAGATCATGGGCGCGCCAGACCGCCAGATCGCGCGCCGAGTAGCGCAGGCCTTCCTGCTGCTTGTACGAGGCGTCGTGTTCTTCATCGACGATGATGAGCCCCAACTGCGGCATCGGGGCGAAGATCGACATGCGGGTGCCCAGCAGCATGCGCGCCTGTCCCCGCTGCACCCGCGCCCAGGCCTGCAGGCGCTCGCCGTCAGCCAGGCCGCTATGCAGCACCGCCAGGCCATCCACCCCCACCAGCGCCTCCAGCCGGGCACGCAAGGCGGCCTCCAGCTGCGGCGTCAGGTTGATTTCCGGCACCATGAAGAGCACCTGGCGACCGGCGGCCAAGGCCTTGCCCGCTGCGTGGAGATACACCTCGGTCTTGCCGCTGCCGGTCACGCCGTGCAGCAGCACCGGCTTGAAGCCTTCGATCGCCTGGATGGCCTGTACGGCCGCCTGCTGCGCCTCATTGAGCACCGGCGGCGCATCCGGGGCGACCGCCACGGCGGCCTTGCGCGGTTTGCGTGCATCCATGCGGGCCACCGGCCCCAAACCGGAACGTTTGCCCTGATAGGCTGCGGGTTTGCGCAAGGGCGGCGGCAGCACCGGCAACATCACTTCACCCAGGGGCCGCTGGTAGTACTCGGCGGCAAAACGCGCCAGACGCATCCAGTCGGCCGGGAAAGGCGGCAGATCCTGCAGCACCTGCTCGATCTCGCGCACCTGGGCCGCATCGATGGAGGGTGCCTCGGGCAGCTCCAACACCACCCCGATCAGCTTGCGCCGCCCGAAGGGAACAATCACACGGCTGCCCGGCGCCAGTTCCTGCGCGCTCACGCCCGCCGGCGCCCGGTAATCGAACGGACCGGGCAACGGCACATCGAGGGCGACGCGCAGCCAGACGCCAGGAATTTCAGCCATGCCGACTCATGTTCAAGATGGTTGCTACTTAAAGTGGATTCTGGGAGTTGCCGCTAAGCGCCGCCCCGCCAGAGGGGAAGCCACAGACTTTTGCCAGCCTGTGGATAACTTTGGGGAAAACAGCCGGGGAAACTTCCCGGCTGGATTTTCGATTCGCTCTGAAAAATTTCCGCAGCGCCACAAAATTGATATTTTCGATTTGATTTCATAGACTTAAATCGAAATTACAAGCTTGTGACGAAGCGTTTACGCTTTGCTGCACAGCCACTCTTGCTGTGCACAACTTGGAAAAGGCGGGCCATGGCCGCGCCTCTTATCCCGCTAGTAGTCACTTACTCGCATGCAGATGGCGGCTGTAGCTGTGGACTTCATCGACCAGTTCGGTGACCGCTTCGGGGGGAGTGAACTGCGAGATGCCGTGGCCCAGATTGAAGACGTGCCCGCCCTGGCCAACCGGCCCGAAGCTGTCCAGCGTACGGCGCGCCTCAGCGCGGATCGCTTCGGCCGAGCCAAACAGCGTCATGGGATCCAGGTTGCCCTGCAACGCCACCGCATCGCCCAGGCGGGCACGTGCCTGGCCCAGGTTCACGGTCCAATCCAGCCCCATGGCGTCGCAGCCGCTGGCGGCGATATCTTCGAGCCACTGCCCGCCGCCCTTGGTGAAGGCGATCACCGGTACGCGGCGGCCTTCGCGCTCGCGCTTGAGACCGGCGATGACCTTGCGAGTGTAGGCCAGCGAAAACGCCTGATACAGACCGTCTGCGAGGACTCCGCCCCAACTGTCGAAGATCATCACGGCCTGCGCGCCGGCGTCGATCTGGGCATTCAGATACTGGCAGGTCGCCTCGGCATTGATTTCCAGGATGCGATGCAGCAGATCCGGCCTTGCGTAGAGCATGGTCTTGATCTGGCGGTAATCGGTGCTGCCGCGCCCTTCAACCATATAGCAGGCGATGGTCCAGGGGCTGCCGGCAAAACCGATCAGGGGCACGCGGCCATCGAGGGCGCGGCGGATGCTGGTCACCGCGTCGAACACATAGCGCAGCTTGTCCATGTCGGGCACTGCCAGGCGCGCCACATCGGCCTCGTCACGCAGAGGGTGCGCAAAGCGGGGGCCTTCACCATGGACGAAATCCAGGCCCAGGCCCATGGCATCCGGAACCGTCAGGATGTCCGAGAACAGGATGGCCGCGTCCAGATCGAAACGCTCCAGGGGTTGCAGCGTGACCTCGGTAGCGTACTCCGTATTCTGGGCCAGGCCCATGAAAGAGCCCGCGCGGGCACGGGTGGCCTTGTACTCGGGCAGATAGCGGCCGGCCTGGCGCATGAGCCAGATCGGGGTGTAGGGCACGGGTTCACGCAGCAACGCGCGCAGGAACACATCGTTCTTCAGGACGGCAGTCACGACTTTCCTCTATGACAGGTAGCCCTCGATTTTAGCCTCCTGCCGCCGTCCGGGCGAACTCGCCGCCGCGCTAGCCCGGATCGCGGTCGCGGGCCTGCTCCCGATAGGGTGCCGCCTGGATGCGGTGCTTGCGCATCAAGGCCCAGAAGGCGCGCCGGTGCTTGGCCGCCGCGCGGGCAGCCTGCGTGACGTTGCCCTCGTGACGCGCCAGGCTGCAGTGCAGATAAGTGCGCTCGAAATGGCCCACCACCCGCGCCTTGGCCGCGCCGAAAGGGGTGTCCAGCAGGGAGGCATCCAACGCCGGCTCGGCAGCAGGCTCGGACAGTTCGGCGGCAGGCACCCAAGCAGGCGCGGGCTGACGCTGGCGCCGGCTGGCTGCCAGCGCCACACGCAAGCGCAGCTCATCCGGGCATTCCGGGCGCAGAAAATCCTCCAGCCCGAGCCGCAGCAGATCACGAACGGCGATGGCCCCCACGCCTTCGACCAAGGCCAGCACGGGCGTGCTCAGCTCTTGCTGGGCCACCGAGAGGGCTGTGCGCACCCACGACAGGGTAGCGGCCTCCACGGGCAGCAGGCAGGCATCGAAGCGGCGCAGGGACAGGGCCGAGGCGCGCAGCCAGACCGTGCTGGCCTGCTGCCCGGGGCATTCGGGAAGCTGGGGGAACAGGCGGGGATGCCCGGCACGCAGGCTCTGGCCCTGGTGGCGTTGCAGCCATTGCTGCAGCCAGGGCCCGTGACCCGGGATCAATACGACGGCGCAATCGTAGGTGTCACGCATCGGCTTTTCCTCTCTTTCCAAGGATGAGCGGAAAGGCTACGCGAGCAGCTCGGGGTAGGAAAAGGCGCGCCAGCCACAATACGGCAACTACGCACTGGCGGGAAAAAAACACCCATAAAGCACAAGGCGGCCCGAAGGCCGCCTTGCTTCATCTCCGTTACGGGAGCCGGACTCAGTGCGAGTTGCGGCCCTGACGCAGACGGCGTGCGGCGGCAGCCTGAGCGGCCAGCATGGCCAGCTCGGCTTCGACCACGGCGATGTCCTCGCTGCTCTTGGCATTGCGCAAGGCCTCTTCGGCCTTGTTGCGTGCCTCGACAGCGCGGGCTTCGTCCAGGTCGGCAGCACGGATGGCCGTATCGGCCAATACCGTCACGCTGCCCGGCTGCACTTCCAGAATGCCCCCGGCGACGAAGATGTTTTCCTCGCTTTCGTCGGCACGGACGATCTTGACCGTCCCGGGGCGGATGCGCGAAATGAGCGGGGTGTGCCCGGGCAGAATGCCCAGCTCGCCCGACTCGCCAGGCAGGACCACGAACTTCGCCTCACCGTTGAAGATCGCTTCCTCCGCGCTGACCACATCGACATGCAGGGTAGCCATAATGGTTCCTTATTGCAGTTTCTTGGCCTTCTCGAAGGCCTCATCAATCGAGCCAACCATGTAGAAGGCCTGCTCGGGCAGCGCATCGCACTCGCCTTCGACGATCATCTTGAAACCACGGATGGTTTCGGCCAGCGGCACGTACTTGCCCGGCGAACCGGTAAACACTTCAGCGACGTGGAAGGGCTGCGACAGGAAGCGCTGGATCTTACGAGCACGCGCCACGGCCTGCTTGTCTTCCGGCGACAGTTCGTCCATGCCCAGAATGGCGATGATGTCGCGCAGTTCCTTGTAGCGCTGCAGGGTCTGCTGCACGCCACGGGCCACCTGGTAGTGCTCTTCGCCCACGACTTGCGGGTCAAGCTGGCGGCTGGAGGAGTCGAGCGGATCGACGGCCGGGTAGATACCCAGGGCGGCGATGTCACGCGACAACACGACGGTCGAGTCCAAGTGCTGGAAGGTCGTGGCCGGCGACGGGTCGGTCAAGTCATCGGCAGGGACGTAAACGGCCTGGATGGACGTGATCGAGCCGGTCTTGGTGGAGGTGATGCGCTCTTGCAGCACGCCCATTTCCTCGGCCAGGGTGGGCTGGTAGCCCACGGCCGACGGCATACGACCCAGCAGGGCGGACACTTCGGTACCGGCCAGCGTGTAGCGGTAGATGTTATCCACGAAGAACAGGATGTCGCGGCCTTCGTCGCGGAACTTCTCGGCCATCGTCAGGCCGGTCAGTGCCACGCGCAGACGGTTGCCCGGGGGCTCGTTCATCTG
>JAEWJD010000312.1 GCA_023386765.1 Pseudomonadota bacterium
TTGCCGGTCAATACCAACGGGGGCGGGCTGTCCTGCTGCCATCCTGGCATGTACGGCATCTTCGCGCTGGCCGAAGGGGTGCGCCAGCTGCGCGGGCAGACCGGCGCGCGCCAGGTCGCGGATGCCAGGGTGGCTTTGGTGCATGGCAATGGCGGGCAGCTGTCCAGCCAGGTGACGGCGCTGCTGGGCCGCGCCGATACCCTGTAGGAGACGACGCATGGATTCAACACAAACCGGGCCGGACCTGCAGGCCCTGGATGCGGCCGCCTATCTCGAACGGGCGCAGGCGCAGGCCGCAAGTGCGGCCCAATGGCCGGCCAGCGAGCGCCCCTGGCGGCGCGCCGCGGTGCTGGGGGCCGGCACCATGGGCCGGGGCATCGCCATGTGCCTGGCCAATGGCGGCCTGGATGTGTCGCTGGTGGAGAGCCTGCCGGCCGCGCGCGGGCAGGCAGCCGACAGCCTGGATCAGGCCTATGCCGCCTTGCTGCGCCGGGGGCGCATGACGGGGGATCAGGCCGGGGCGGCGCGTGCCCGCATCGCGCTTGCCGATAGCCTGCCCGAGGCCGCAGGCTGCGATCTGGTGATCGAGGCCGTCTTCGAGGATCTGCCGCTCAAGCAGCAATTGCTGCGCGACCTGGAGCCGCAGCTGGCTCCGGGCTGCCTGGTGGCGACCAACACCTCATTTCTGGACATCGACCAGATCGCGCAGGCGCTGGCGCGCCCGGGTCGCCTGGTCGGGCTGCACTTCTTCAGTCCGGCGCACCTGATGCCGCTGGTCGAGGTGGTCAAGGCGCGGGCGTCCACACCCGAGTCCATGGGGCAGGCGATGGCGCTCATCCGTTCGCTGGGTAAGCAGCCGGTGGCCATGCTGGCCTGCCCGGGCTTTGTCGGCAATCGCATGCTGTCGCCGCGCACCCAGCAGGCCGAGCGGCTGCTGCTGGCAGGCGCCTTGCCGCAGGATGTCGATGCCGTGCTGACCGCTTTCGGCTTTCCCATGGGCGCTTTCGCCATGACCGACATGGCGGGGGTGGACGTGAACTGGCGCACCCGCAAGGCGCGCGGCATGCCGCTGGCGATTGCCGATGCGATCTACGAGGCGGGCCGCCATGGCCAGAAAACCGGCAAAGGCTATTACCGCTACGAGGCAGGCAGCCGCCAGCCCCTGCCCGATCCGCAGGTGCAGGCCATCATCGAGGCCGCCTCGGCCGCCGCCGGCGTGTCGCGCCGGACGATCTCGCCTCAGGAAATGCACGAACAGTTGATCTATCCGATGATCAATGAAGGCATGCGTATCTTGGAGGAGGGCATCGTGGCGCGCGCCAGCGACATCGACGTGGTCTGGCGGCATGGCTATGGCTGGCCGGCCGCCAGTGTGGGGCCCATGCGCTACGCCGACCAGACCGGCCTGGCGCGCATCAGCGAGCGGCTGGCGCACATGGCGCAGGCCTCGGGCGATGCCTCGCTGGCGCCCGCGCCGCTGTTGCAGCAACTGGTCCGCGAGGGTGCCAGCGTGCTGCGTCGCTACGGCTGAGCACGCCAGTGGCACCTTGAGATCGCGCCGGCCTGGCTCTGTCTGGCAGCCGGGGCCGGCGCGACAATAGGCCATTCTTCGCTGTGGATGGCCGCCATGTATCTTCCTTCTCATTTCAAGGTCACCGACACGGCCGAATTGCATGCCTTGATGCGCGCCCACCCGCTGGGCGTGCTGATCACGCAGGCCGGGGGCGCGCTGGACGCCAATCATCTTCCCTTCGAGTTGGAGGACGGCGCCGCGCTTGGGGTGCTGCATGGCCACGTGGCGCGCGCCAATCCGGTCTGGCAGACGCTGGCCGATGGCGACGAGGTGCTGGTGGTGTTCCGCGCCGAGGCGGGCTATATCTCGCCGGGCTGGTTCCCGAGCAAGCACGAGACGCACGAGCAGGTGCCGAGCTGGAACTATCGCGTGGTGCATGCACGCGGGCGGGTGCGCATCCATGACGACGAACGCTATGTGCGCGGCGTGGTGGCGCGCCTGACGCGCCGTCATGAGGCAGGCAAGGCGCTGCCCTGGAAAATGACCGATAGCGCGCCGGCTTATATCGATCGCATGCTGAGCGCCATCGTGGGCCTGAGCATCCAGATCACGGCGCTCGAGGGCAAGTTCAAGCTCAGCCAGAACAAGGCGCGGCGCGATATCGAGGCGGCTGCAACGGCCCTGGCCGGCGAGGGCGGCAACCCTGCTTTGGGGGCGGCCATGCGTGCCGCGCTGCCAGGTTAAGGGGGCGGGATCAGGCCGTCGATATGGACATGGGGGTGGCCCAGCTCGCCGCCCACGATGCGGGCCTGCACGCCATAGGCGCGCGCCAGCGTGGCGGGCTCGATGACCTCGGCCGGCAGGCCCTGCGCCAGCACGCGCCCCTGATGCAGCATCAAGGCCTGGTCGGCATGGCGCAGCGCCGTATCCAGGTCATGCAGCACCACCAGGGTGATCAGACCATGCGCCTGCGTTTCTGATCGCAGCCGTTGCATCACATGGAATTGGTGATTCAGGTCGAGGGCCGAGAGCGGTTCGTCCAGCAACAGTACGCGCGGCTGCCGGATCAAGGCCTGGGCCAGCCCGACCAGTTGCAGCTGTCCGCCTGACAGTTCGTCCAGCCGCCGCTCGGCCAGCGCAGCGATACCCAGCTGCTGCAGCAGCCGGGCTGCCTGGCGGGCGCGATCGGAGGGGCCCGAGCGGCCGGTGTGGGCGGCGATCAGCAAGGCCTCGAATACCGACAGCCGCACCGCACGCGGCAGGGCCTGGGGCATGTAGACCAATTGCTGGCCGCGCCGCACGCGCGGCCAGCGTTGCACGTCTTCGCCATCGAGCAGCAGGCGGGCCTGCGCCGGCTGCAGGCCCGCCAGGGCCTTGAGCAAGGTGGACTTGCCGCTGCCATTGGGGCCCAGCAGCGCCGTCAGGCTGCCGGCAGGCAGCGCCGCGATATCGACGCTTTCGAGCACCTGGCGCGTGCCGTAGCGCACCGCCAGCCCTTGCACCTGCAGCATGGCGTCTCAGTCGCCCACCACCAGCGTGCCGCGCATTTGCACGGCATGCGCCGGGAAGGAGCAGAAGTAAGTGTAGGGCTGGCCGGCGGTCAATGCGGCCACGGGGAAGGTCACGGTGGCGGTTTCCTGCCCGCCCAGCATGGGCGTCTTGGCCAGCACGCGGGTGTCGCCGGGCTTGAGCCAGTCGTTCTCGGCGCCGGCCTGGATGCCATCGCGCATGATGGCGTCGGTCTCTTCCGGCCGGGTGAGCACCCAGTTGTGGCCGGCCTTCATCTTGCTGTTGTGCCCCACGTGTACCAGCCGCACGGTGAAGGATTCGCACGCGGCGGGCACCACGATGCGGTCAGGTGAAAATTTCTTGCCGGGCTGGCCTTCCACGTCCACGCTGCAGTTGGGGGCGGCGTGGGCCGGCAGCCAGGCCAGGCAGAGGGCAGCCAGGCCAAGGTTCAGGATCTTCATGCGTGCTCCGTAAAGAGGCCGTCAGCCGCGCCGGATGGCGCGCGCGACGATGGTGAGAAAAAACGGGATGCCGACTAGCGAAGTGACGATGCCGATGGGAACCAGCGCGCCAGGGATCAGGGCCTTGGAGGCGACCGAGGCCAGCGACATGATGAGCGCGCCGCACAGCGCGCTGGCGGGCAGGTAATAGCGGTGGTCTTCGCCTGCCATGTAGCGGGCGATATGGGGCGCGACCAGCCCGACGAAGCCCACCGTGCCCACGAAAGACACCGCCAGCGCGGCCAGCACGCTCACGCGCAACAGGCTGCGCAGACGCAGGCGGGCGGTGTCGATGCCCAGGCTGGCGGCGCGTGCCTCGCCCAGCCGCAGCGCCGTCAGACGCCAGGCGTCGCGTGCCGCCGTCGGAGCCAGCAGCAACAGCGCCAGGGCCAGGGTGCCGGTCGACAGCCAGCTGGCGCGCGCCAGGCTGCCCATGGTCCAGAACACAATGCCCTGCAGGGCTTCCTCGGTCGCCAGGAACTGCAGCAGCATGATGAGCGCCTGGAAGGTATAGACCAGCGCAATGCCGAACAGCACCACACCCAGTACCGCGCCGCCCCGCGCTACCCGCTCCAGCACCAGCGTGGCCAGTAACGCCGCCACGAAGGCGAAGACCGATACGCTCAGGGACGCCGGCAGGAAAGGCAGTTGCCAGTCCAGCGTGATCGCCAGCGCCGCGCCGAAGGCCGAGGCCGCCGACACGCCCAGCGTGTAG
The DNA here is from genome assembly GCA_023386765.1 of Pseudomonadota bacterium. GTDB lineage: Bacteria > Pseudomonadota > Gammaproteobacteria > Burkholderiales > Burkholderiaceae_B > Bordetella. The sequence continues at coordinate 4,238 of JAEWJD010000312.1, forward strand.
GGGCTGGCCAGCGGATTGTCGAGCACGGTCTGCATCTCTGCGCCGCCCAGGCCGAGGCTGGCGCCCACCAGCAAGGCCGTCAGGGCGTAGGGCAGGCGAAACTCCCACACGATGACGCGCAACCCGGGCTGGGCCTGTTGGGGATGCAGCAATGTCTGTACGAGCTCGCTCAGCGGCAGGCCGGCAGGCCCGGTCAGCATGTCCAGTACCAGGGCGGCGACGATCGCCAGCCCCAATCCCAGGGTCACTGCCAGGCGGCGGCGCAGGCTGCGCTGGTAGCGCTCGACCATCTGGTCGGCGCTGAGCGTCGAGGCAAGGGGCATGGCGTTCAGTCGATCCAGTAGCTGCCCTGTCCGTCGAGCCTGACGAAGTCCTCGTAAAGCCGTTGCATCGACACATCGGGCTGCAGGTCGCTATCCGGATGGAACCATTTGGCGAGCGCTTCGACGGCGATGATGTTGTAGGGGGAGTTGTAGAAGGCATGCCACAGGCCGTGGGCCTGACCCGTGCGCACCGCCTCCAGGTCGCGGATCCCCGGGCGGGCCAACACGCGCCTCAGGCTGTCACGCGCCTGGTCGGGCGCGATGCCGGGGCCGGCCAGCAGGCCCGGACGGCCCGGCTCGGAGCGGCTGCCGGTGGCGACATAGATGTCGGGCGGCGTGCTCAGCAACGCCTCCAGGCTGATGTCGCCGATGGCGCCGGGGACCACGCCGGCGGCGATGTTGCGCCCGCCGGCGGCCTCGACCATGTCACCCAGACCGCCGCCGCCCGTGGTGTGGCAGCAGGCCGGCCAGACGCCGGCCAGCAACTCGACGAAGACCGAAGGGCGGGGCCTACCGGCTGCCTGGGCTTGGGCGACGGTCTGGCGCACCGCGGCCAATCGCGCGCTATAGAAATCGATGTAGGCCTGGGCTTCGCGCTCGCGCCCCAACGCCTGACCCAGGATGCGCATGCTGGGCACCGTGTGCGTGAGCGGCTGGCTGCGGAAGTCGATGAACAGGATCGGCACGCCGGCTTCGCGCAGCGCGGCAATCATGGGGTTGGCCGGTCCCGGTCCGTGGCCGCTCAGGCCGAACACCGCCAGATCCGGGCGCAGCGCCACGATGCGCTCGGGGCTGACGCTGGTTTCCGATTGCCGACCGATCAGGGGAATGGTCTCGGCTTGCGGAAAGCGCGTGGTCAGCTGCTTCCAGGCATAGGGGTCCTGGGCGCGCAGTTCGCCCTGCCAGCCCACGACCCGTTCGACCGGGTTGTCGCGGTCCAGCAAAGCCATGGCGAAGACGAAACGGCCCTCGCCCAGCAGCACGCGTTGCGGATGGTCAGGCACGTTGACGGTTTGGCCGGTGAGGTCGACCACCTCGCGCGCCTGGGCGGCGCCGGTAAGCAGGGGTACGGCCAGGGCCGCGGCGGACAGAAACTTCAGGGAGAGACGGCGCATGGGCAGACAGGGGCGCGAGGCCCGTTGGCAATGAAACCTATTACGATCTGGGCGAGTATGCGCGCGGCGATCTCAAGATTTCGTTAAGACGGGCTGCCCCTACAATGTCGGAACGATAGTCATTCCTGCCCGCCATGCGCATTCTCGTCATCGAAGACGATCCCGACATCCTGGCCAACATCGCCCATTATCTGCAGGCGAGGGGCTATATCGTCGACTGCGCCGGCGACGGCCGCCAGGGTTATGCGCTGGCCGAGCAGGGCGATCACGACCTGATCGTGCTGGACCTGATGCTGCCCCGTCTGGACGGCGTGGCGCTGTGCCGTCAGCTGCGCCGGCATCGCGCCACGCCCATCATCATGGCCACGGCGCGCGATACGCTCGATGAGCGCCTGCAGGGATTTGAAGCCGGCGCAGATGACTACCTGATCAAACCGTTCGCCCTGAGCGAACTGGCCGCGCGCATCAAGGCCGTGCTGGCGCGGGCGCGCCCGGGCGCAGGCGCCTCCCTGCTGCAGGTCGCCGATCTGGCGCTGGATCTGGCGACCCTGCGCCTGACGCGCGCAGGACGTCCGTTGAAGTTGCCACCGGCGCCCATGCAGCTGCTGCGTCTGCTGATGCAAGCCAGCCCCGCCGTGGTGCCGCGCGCCCGTCTCGAAGAAGCGCTGTGGCGCGATTCGCCGCCGGACAGCGATAGCCTGCGCACTCACATCCATCAGTTGCGCCAGACCATCGACAAGCCCTATGGCCAGCCGCTGCTGCAGACCGTGCACGGCGTGGGGTATCGCCTGGGGTTGCCGGATGGCGGCTGAGGGACGTCTCTCGCGTCATCTGTTGCTGACCTACGTCCTGTTGAGCATCGGGGTCGGCATCGTGCTGTCCTGCCTGTCGCTGTGGACGGTCTCGCAACTGGAGGCGCACTTGCAGCGCATCGACATGGGCATGGCTGTTGAACGCGTGCGCGATGACTGGCTGGCAGGCAAGGACGTCGGCCGCGACGCGCGTTTCTTCCATGGTGTGCCGGGCAGCGGGGACTTCCCGCCCTGGCTGCGCGGCATGCCGCCGGGCTTTCACAAATTCGAGCGTGACGGCCGGGTCTGGCATGCGATGGCCTCGGATCAGCAGGGACGCCGCTACATCCTGCTGCGCGACTACACCGACTATGAGCAGAGCCAATGGCGTTCGCACGCGGTGACGGTGGCGGCGCTGGCCGGGGGCCTGCTGGCCGCCTTCATCCTCGGGCTGATCGCCAGCCGCCGGTTCGTGCGGCCCTTGCTGCGTCTGGCCGAACAGGTCGGCGCACGCGGGCGGCTGCCGCCGCGCACCCGGCTGGCCGAAGCCTATCCGGCCAATGAAATCGGTCAGCTGGCCGAGGCCTTCGATGCCACCTACAACCAGCTGGAACAGGCGCTGGAACGGGAGCGCCTGTTTACCGCCGATGTCAGCCATGAGCTGCGCACGCCGTTGATGGTGGTCGCCAGCAGCGCCGAAGTTCTGGTCGACACCCCCGGCCTGGATCCCCAGGCGCGTGCGCGCGCCTGGCGCATCCAGCAGGCCGCCCAGGAGATGCACCAGCATTTGGCCGCCTACCTGATGCTGGCGCGCGGCGGCGCGCAGTCGGCTGCCTTGGTGCGTGCCACCTGCGCGGCCATGACGGCCGAGGTCGGCGAGCAATGGCGCGAGCGGGCCCGCGCCGTGGGCTTGCGGCTTGAATGCCAGGCTGACGCGGTGACCGGGGCGCCGGTCTGGCCGGCCGCGCTGCTGCGCATCGTACTGGCCAATCTGGTGCGCAATGCCTTGCAGCATGCCGAGGGCGCCAGCTGCATCCGGCTGCGGGCAGGCCCCGACTGGCTGGAGGTCGAGGACGACGGCGCCGGCTCACCCGACACCGATCCCCAGGCGCTGTGCGCGCCCTTTGTCAGCGGCGCGGTGCCTGATAGCGGCAATCTGGGCCTGGGCCTGTCACTGGTGCAACGCATCTGTCAGCAACAAGGCTGGCGCCTGTCCTTCGAACGTTCGCCCGGCTGGCGGATCCGGGTGTCGATGGAAGCAGAAGTGGCTATATCAAATAGTCCGTAGTGGCTATCGGCTTTAGCGCCACCTGAACCTATCATCGTTGTCCATCGCAGGCCCACGAGCCGAGGAGACAACATGCCAGCACTGATCCCTGTTTCGAAGGCGCGCAGGTTTGCCGCCGTGGGCGCCGGGCTTCCCGCCCGCAGCGCGCCGATCGCGCCCGGAGGGCGCCGCAGGCCCGAAACGCATGGTAGCCGCCGTGCATCCGGCAGCCGCCTTGGCGTGCAGGGCAGGCCGATCCGCCAGGAGGCGCGGTCCGCATGAGCCCGACCGATTCCTCCAGCACGGGCCAGGCCTTGTTTGCCGCCGAACCGCCCCGGCTCACCCCGCAGGATGCCGCCGAGCTGGCCGCGCGCCACTACGGCCTGCAGGCCCGCGCCGACGTGCTGACCAGCGAGCGTGATCAGAATTTCCGGCTGACGCTGGACGATGGGCGCCGCTTCGTCCTGAAGGTCACCCATCCGGCCGAAGATCCGGCAGTGACCGATTTCCACACCCAGGCGCAGCTGTGGCTGATGCGTGCCGGCAGTGCGGTGCCGATTCCCCAGCTGCTGGCGGGCCGCCATGGCGACTATGTCCATTGGCACGACGACGTGGCCGGCATGCGGCGCGCCATCCGCCTGATCACCTACGTGCCGGGACGCCCCTTGCACAGCGTGCCGCGCAGCGCGGCACAGCGGCGCCATCTGGGCCGGGCGCTGGCGCGATTTGACCGGGCGCTGGCGGGTTTTTCCCATCCCATGGCGGATCACGAACTGCTGTGGGACCTGCAACATGCTGACCGCCTGGCCGACCTGCTGCCGGAGGTCGACGATGCTGGCCGGCGGCACCTGGCCGAGCGTCATCTGCAGCATTTTGCCGATACGGTGCGCACCCGCCTGGCCGGCTTGCGGCGGCAGGTGATCCATAATGACCTGAACGCCTATAACGTCATGGTCGATGACGTGGATCCCGCGCAGATCAGCGCGCTGCTGGACTTCGGCGACATGGTGCGCGCGCCCCTGGTGCAGGATATCGCGGTGGCCTGTGCCTACCAGCTTGATGACGCCGCCGATCCGCTGTCGAACGCCGCGCGCGATTGCCTGGCCAGCTACCACCGCGAACTGCCGCTGACCGAAACCGAGCTGTTGATCCTGCCGGACCTGATCATGGCGCGTCTGCTGATCACGGTGCTCATCACCGGCTGGCGGGCGCGCCAGCATCCGGAAAATCGTCAATACATCCTGCGCAACAATGGTCTGGCCTGGAACGGCCTGATGCGCCTGGATGCCCTGTCCCGAACGCAGGCACAAGCCATCGTGCTCGATGCCTGCCAGACCCTTACGGAGAATGCCCCATGAGCCGCGACAAAGCCATGCTCAACGCCTTCGACCCCTCGGCCGCCGATGCGTTGCCGCCGGCCGAGCGTGCCCTGATCGCCCGTCGCCAGCGTGTGCTGGGCCCGGCCTATCGTCTGTTCTACGACCAGCCGCTGCATATCGTGCGTGGCGAAGGCGTCTGGCTGCATGCGGCCGATGGCCGGCGCTACCTGGATGCCTACAACAACGTCGCCTCGGTCGGGCACAGCCATCCGCGCGTGGTGCAGGCCATTGCCAGCCAGGCCGCCGTGCTCAATACCCACACCCGCTATCTGCACGATGGCGTGCTGGACTATGCCGAGCGTCTGCTGGCGACCTTCCCCCCGGCGTTGTCGCAGGTCATCTTCACCTGCACGGGCAGCGAAGCCAATGACCTGGCGCTGCGGGTGGCACGTGCCTACACCGGTGGCACCGGCGTGATCGTGACCCAGCTGGCCTACCACGGCGTGACGGCCTCGGTTTCGGCCGTGTCTCCGTCACTCGGGCAGGCTGTGCCATTGGGGCTGGACACGCGCACCGTGGCCGCGCCGGACAGCTATCGCCTGGACCCGGCCACCTTGGGTCAGTGGTTCGCGGCTCAGGTGCAGGCTGCCATCGACGACATGCAGCGCCATGGCATCAAGCCGGCGGCGTTGCTGGTCGATACGGTGTTTTCCAGCGATGGCGTGTACACCGATCCGGCCGGATTCCTGGCGCCGGCGGTGGCGGCCATCCGCGAGGCCGGCGGCCTGTTCATCGCCGATGAGGTACAGGCTGGCTTTGCCCGCACGGGTCGCTGCATGTGGGGTTTCCAGCGCCACGGGTTGGAACCCGACCTCGTCACCATGGGCAAGCCCATGGGCAACGGTCATCCCATTGCCGCCATGGTGGCGCGCCCCGAGATCCTGGCGCGTTTTGGCAACGAGGCGCGTTACTTCAATACTTTCGGCGGCAATCCGGTGTCGTGCGCGGCCGCAATGGCCACGCTGTCGGTCATCGAAGACGAGGGGCTGCAGGACAACGCCGCACGCACCGGCCGTTATCTGCGTGACGGTTTCCGTGAGTTGGCCGAGCGCCATTCTCTGATCGGCGATGTGCGCGGCGACGGCTTGTTCATCGGGGTGGAGTTCGTCACCGACCGCGACGCCAAAACGCCGGCCAAAGCCCAGACCCACCGTTTCGTGAACCTGATGCGCGACAACGGCGTCTTGCTGAGCGCCACCGGTTTGCACGGCAACGTGCTCAAGCTGCGTCCGCAACTGCCCTTCGGGCAGGAGCATGCCGACCTGCTGCTGGCGGCTGCCGACCAGGTGCTCGCGCAACTGGGCGACTGACCTCCGCGCCGTCAGCGGCGCGGGCGGCGGGGTGTGGCGCCGCGCGGCTGGCTCGCTTGCTCCAGGGCGCGGGCCAGGCGTCGCACGCCGTCTTCGATGTGTTCGGAAGGCACGCCGCCATAGCCCAGCACCAAGGCATCCGGGCGCGGGCCGGCATGGTCGGGCAGATAACGCGGCAGGCCGAGCACCAGCCCCTCGGCCGCCGCCGCCTCGGCGAGTGCGCCGCCGGCAAGGCCTGCGGCCAGTTCGGCGTAGACATGCAGGCCGGCCCTGGCCTGCGACAACTGTAGCGCCTGACCGGTCTGGCGCCCCAGCGCCTCGCGCAGCAGGGCCTGGCGGGCGCCATACTCGATACGCATGCGCTTGATATGGTGCGAGAAATGTCCCTCGGCCATGAAGTCCGCCAGCGCCGCCTGCAGGTGCAGGTGGCCGGGGCGGTAGATGCTGGCACTGGCGTGCGAGAAGGCCTGGGCGACATGGGGCGGCACCACGAGGTAGCTCATGCGCAGGCCGGCGAACATGTTCTTGCTGAACGTGCCCATGTAGATGACGCGGCCGTCGCCATCCAGGCCCTGCAGCGAAGGGATCGGCGCGGCGTCATAGCGGAACTCGCTGTCGTAGTCGTCCTCCAGGATCCATAGTCCGCGGGCGCGCGCTTGCTGCAGCAGTTCGAGGCGGCGGGCCAGCGGCATGATCACGCCGGTCGGGTACTGGTGCGACGGGCTGGTGATCAGCAGGCGCGTGCGGCGTGGCACCTTGGTGGTACCCAGGTTCAGGCCCTGCTCGTCCACCCGGGCCGCATGACTGCGCACCCCCACGGCGCCCAGCACCGGCGGAAAGGCCCAGTGGCAGGGGCTCTCGACCAGCGCACCGTCGCCAGGCTGGGCCAGCATGCGTGCGCACAGATCGACCGACTGATGGGTGCCCGCCGTGATGATGACCTGCTCTGCCTCGCAGACCACCGAGCGCGACAGGCGCAGGTAATGGGCGAGCGCCTGACGCAGCGGCAGGAACCCGGCGCCTTCGCTGGCGTAGCCGGATAGTGCCAGGTTGGACTTGCCGAGATGGCGCGCCACCAGGCGGCGCCAGAGATGAAATGGAAACAGGCTGGCGTCGGCGATGCCCGGCACGAAGGCGCCGCTGTATTGCGCCAGCCCGCTGGCGCTGGTGCTCAGGCTGGCGCCGCGTGCCGACAGGCCGGGGTGCTGCGGGCCGGCGCGCACGCCCCGGGCAGGTTGCAGCGGCTGCGCGGCAGTGTGCTCGACGAAGGTGCCGCTGCCGGCGCGCGTGCTCAGGTAGCTCTCGGCGATCAGGCGCTCGTAGGCCAGGGTCACTGTGATGCGCGAGACCCCCAGCTCGGCCGCCAGTGCACGCGAGGACGGCAGACGCTGGCCCGCGACCAGGGTATGGTCCAGCACGCCACGGCGCACGATCTCATAGATCTGCCGTTGCAAGGGCAGTTCGGCCTCGCGTGACAACGCGCCGGCAAGCAGATCGGAAAGCAGGACCTCTTTCATGGCACTGAACCGGCGTCGTCCCGCATCAGACGGTGTAGTTCAGCGCCAGCCGGCCGCCGTCGACATAGAGGGTTTCACCGGTGATGTAGCTGGACGCATCACTCAGCAGGTAGGCCACGGCATCGGCGACCTCGGCCGGTTCGCCCAGCCGGCGCATCGGTGTACGGCTCATGAGGCGAGCCCGGGCCGCCTCATCGGCCATCACCGCGCGTTGCGCCAGTTCGGTGCCGATGGTGCCGGGACCGACGGCGTTGACGCGGATGCCGTGATCGATGAGGGCCAGCGCCATGGCGCGGGTCAGCTGCGCGATGCCGCCTTTGCTGATGTTGTAGGTGGCGATCGAGGGGATCGCCAGCACCGCGTTGACCGAGCTCATGTGTACGATCGCGCCGCTGCCCTGTGCCGCCATCACACGAGCCACCGCCTGGCCCACCAGGAAGGCGCCTTTGAGGTTGACGTTCATGACCTGGTCCCAATCGGCTTCGGTGATGTCCAGGAAATCGCCGGTGCGCACCACGCCGGCATTGTTGACCAGCTGATCGACCCGCCCGAAGCGGTCCAGCGTGGCCTGCAGCGCGGCCAGCACGGCGTCCTGGCGACTGACATCGCACGCCACGAACTGGCCTCGTTCGCCCAGCGTATCGGCCAGGGCCTGACCTCGGGTGGCGTCCACATCCCAGAGGCTGACGTGGGCGCCTGCCTGCGCCAGACGCTCGACGCAGGCCCGCCCGATGCCTTGCGCGCCGCCGGTCACAATCGCGACCTTGCCGTGGAAATCAAACTGGGTGTTGCTCATGTCGGTCTCCGTTAAGGCGCCTGTTCGGCCAGCCGGGAGGCGGCGGCGTCATGCGCGGGTGGGCCACCATTATCGCCACAGACGCTGCGGCCGGTCAGCGGTGCACCGCCAGCAGCAGATGGCTTTCGGAATTGGCCACCCCGGCGATGCCGCGCAATTCGCGCAGGACACGGTCGAAGGCGTTGAGATCGGCGGCATTCAGGTGCACCACCAGATCCCAGCGACCGTTGGTGGAATGCACCTGGGCCGCTTCGGGCAGACGGCGCAGGGCCGCGATGACCTGGTCGGTGGCCGCCCCATGCACTTCGATCAGCGTGATGGCCTGGACGCCGGCCTTGTCTTCGTGCTCGGCCAGCCGCAGGGTGTAGCCGGCCACCACGCCCTCGCGCTCCAGGCGCTGCATGCGGTTCTGCACCGTTCCGCGCGAGACGCTCAGCTGCTTGGCCAGCGTGGCGATGGGCAGGCGCGCATCGCGGCGCAGCAGGGCGATCAGCTGGCGGTCCAGTGGGTCGAGCAGCATACGGATCCAAGGCTTCCGACGAAAAAGCCGATGATAGTGCAGTGCTGACAGATCGTCATATTTTTGTGCAATCTGCTCTGTATTCTGGCAATACGCCGCATTCTTCTCTCTTTTCGCTGGCCGGGAATCTCTCTACCATGCCGGATATCCAGGCTTCGGCCTGCCAGCCCGGGGCGTCTGCGCACGGGGGTCTCAGCCCAGGAGTTGTCATGTCTTTTACCGATGTCAGTCTGATCGGCGCGCCCACCGATGTGGGCGCCGGCGCGCGTGGCGCCTCCATGGGGCCGGAGGCGCTGCGCGTGGCCGGCCTGGTCGAGCGCTTGCGGGCTTGCGGCCGGCAGGTCCATGACCGCGGGAACCTGTCCGGCCCGCCCAACCCCTGGCAGCCGCCGCAGCAAGGCTATCGCCATCTGGACGAAGTCGTGGCCTGGAACGCCCTGATCTACCAGGCCGTGTCCGCCGAGTTGCAGGCCGGGCGCCTGCCAGTGCTGCTGGGAGGCGATCACTGCCTGGCCATCGGCTCGATCAGTGCGGTGGCGCGCCATTGTCGCGATCAAGGACGTCCGCTGCGCGTGCTGTGGCTGGACGCCCATGCCGACTTCAATACCAACGTGCTGACGCCGACCGGCAACTTGCATGGCATGCCGGTTGCCTGCCTGTGCGGCGACGGGCCCGAAGCGCTTACCCGGATGGCGGGTTTTTCTCCGGCCCTGCTGCCCGGGCAGGTGCGTCAGGTCGGCATCCGCAGCGTCGACCAGGGCGAGCGTCAGCGGGTTCATGAGGCCGGCCTGGAGGTCTACGACATGCGTTACATCGACGAGGCCGGCATGCGTGCCACCATGCAGGCCGCGCTGGCCGGCATGGCGCCCGACACCCACCTTCACGTGAGCTTCGACGTTGACTTCCTGGACCCCGACGTCGCGCCCGGCGTGGGGACCACGGTGCCGGGGGGGCCGGGCTACCGCGAGGCGCAGCTGTGGATGGAATTGATCGCCGATACCGGCTGCATGGCGTCGCTGGACATCGTCGAACTGAATCCGGCCCTGGACGTGCGCAACCGCAGCGCCATCGCGGCGGCCGAGCTGGTGGAAAGCCTGTTCGGCAAATCCACCCTCATCCGCCGCCCGGCTCAGGGATAGACGATGGAGTACTGCACGTAGGCATGCAGCTTGCCGGCCGTGATGGCATTGGTGCTGGTGCGCACGTAGCGCGCCAGGTAGGTGAGGGTGGCATCGGCCGTGGTGGCGCCAGCGGCCTTGCTGGCCTTGACCTCCTGCACCGCCTGCTCGGCCAGCGGCGCGCCGGCCTTGATCACCGTGCCGTCCGGGTTGGTCAGCTGGATCTGTACCGATTGAAACGTATCTGTGGCGCCAACGCCGCTGCTGGGGATGGCGCTGGCCGCCGTCGTCGGCGGTGCGGTGGTGGTGTAGGCGATCAGGTTATGGGTGCCCGGATCGACCGTGCCGCCCGGTTCGAAATAGGCCTTGAGATTCTTGTTCTCCAGGGTGGCCGGGCAGTCGGTCAGCTTGATCTGGAAAGCGGTCGAGCCGGCCACATCATTGATGTTCTTGAGCGCCGTTGTGGCAATCCTGGGCAGGCTCACCAGCAAATTGGCGGGTGGCTCGGCACCATTGATCTTGCAGGTTTGCGAGGTGATCTCGCCCGTGATGGTGATGGTGCCGTCAACGGCCAGCAGGGGGGCGGGGGCCAGGCCCAACGCCAGGCCCAGCAGGGCAAGGCGGCCCCGGCGTTCGGCCGTGGGCGTGACCCGGTGCGGAAGTGGATTCGTCATGATGAGCGAGCAGGAACGTGATGGATTATTTTGTCCGTTTGCACGCTCGGACCTGACTGAATCGGCTCGCGACAGGCGCCTGCCTGCGTCAATGACGTCCTAAGCTAGGACGTATCTGATGGTTTAGCGCGGGTCGTGCAGGCGCCACTGCCGCGGATCGGGCACGCAGGCCTTGCGTCGCGTCGGGGCGGCGGGCTGATGCAGGCTGCGGGTGGCGTCCATGCGGCGCTGCAGGGCATGCAGGATGGCGGCCAGCTCCAGTCCATCGGTGTCGGCGGGCAGGCAGATGTCCGCGCCGCTTTGCAGCGCCCGGATGCGTGCAGCGCTGCCGGCATGACGCAACAGGGCCACGATGCCGATATCCGGTGCCATGGTGCGCATGCGCCACGCTGCCAACTGGATGTCAGCACCCGAGGCGCTCAGGATCAGCAGATTGCTCGGCCGTGCGGCCTGGCTGGCATACAGGGTTTTGAGGTCGTGGCAAATTTGCACGGAAAACCCCAACTGCTGCAGATAATCGAGGCGGGATGCATGCGAGGTGTCGCCTTTGGCGAGAAAGCTGACATCCAGCGACGGTGGCATGTGTTTTTCCGGGGGAGGCGTGGCAGGGGGCGCGGGCGAACTGACGGCGTTTGCGAATACACCCCAACAGTCCCCTCGAATTCACATTCGTTTTTGATTTAAACACGATCGTATTTATTTGTGAATAGAGGTTTCCTGTACAGCCTCTTATTCATCATCCCGGCAGACCTGAACGCGCATTTGATGCGGCTTGGCAGGGAAATTAATTATTTTCCCCGGTATAAGGGAGATACATTATTTTCCGTATATGACGCGGTGCATTTCCTGGCCGCCTGCCTGGTCCGGGGACAATTCGGCTCCCCTTCCGGATCGGTATTGCAGTGAAAGGAAAGCAATTTCATGTCTGTCGTGCCAGATAGTCTGGTTATTTCTGCTGCGGTCGCGTCCGGTGGCGGCTGCCCGTTGGCCCGGGCGTCGGTGGCATGACCACGTTTGCAGAGCGCCTGCGGCAGGCGCGTTTGCTGCGCCGCTGCACCCAGAAAAGCCTGGCCCAGGCTTGCGGGTTGTCGCAGGGGGCCATCGGCAACTACGAAAGTGGCTCGCGGGCCTGCCCCAGCGCCGATATCCTGATCCGTCTCACCTACGCGCTGGAGGTGCTGCCGGCCTGGCTGGGCGCCGGCGTGGGGCCGATGTTCAGCGATGGCAAGCAGGATTGGCCTTTCGACAGCATTGCCTTTGCCGACTACATGAAACTCAGCCTGGCCGAGAAGCGCCAGCTCGAGGCCCTGCTGGCTGCCTATATCGCCAACCGCAGCCTTTAGATCGGCATGCCGCGCGGGTTACATTAACTGCGTTGCCTGATCAAAGGAGCAAGTGCGATGCCTTTCATTTCCCCTATCCGCGCGGCCGCCGGCCTGGTGCTGGCGCTGGCCGTCGCTGGCTGCGCCACGCATGAAGGCCAGGCCCGCGCGCAAGGCGAGGCGGCCCGCAATGTGACCACGAGTGCTGATTCCCTGGCCCAGACGCATTGGGAACTGACGCGCTGGACGGATCCGCAAGGCCAGTTGCGCGATATTCCCCATGGGGACAATGGTGAGCCGATTTCCCTGATCTTCCTGGCTGAAGGCCGCTCGCATACCGTCGCCGGCTTTGCCGGCTGCAACCGCTACAGCAGCACCTATGTGCTGGAGAAAGGTCTGCTGAAGATCGCGCCGCCGGCCACGACCCGCATGGCCTGCCCGGTGCCGCAGCGCGCCACGCTGGAGCACGATTATCTGCAGGCCTTGACCGATGTACAGGCCTTCTCCATCGATGCCAGTGGCGCGCCGCGTCATCTGGTGTTCACGCTGAAGTCGGGTGCCGTGCTCGATTTCACCCGCCGCCAGGATCCGCCCACGCCCGGCATGCCCGTGTCGCGCTGACCCCGCCCGAGACCCGAGGAGTTTCCATGTTTTCCTTCTTTCGACATGCCGGGCCGCTGGCCTTGGTTCTGGCGCTGGGCGCTTGCGCCAGCTCCTCGCCGCCGCCGGCAGGTGGCCTGGCGGCTCAACAGCAATCCGACATCCTGGCGCAGACGCGCTGGCAACTGGATACCTGGACGGGGGCCAACGGAGCGCCGCAGCCCCTGAACGCCACGATTCCCGGGCAGCAGCCTCTGACGCTGGTCTTCACCCAGGAGCAGGGGCGCGCGCAGCTCTCCGGCTTTTCCGGCTGCAACCCTTACACGGCCCCCTATCGCGTGGTCAACGGCCAGCTGCTCGTGACGGCGCCGCCGGCCACGGCGCGCAAGAC
>JAEWJD010000314.1 GCA_023386765.1 Pseudomonadota bacterium
GCAATACCCCGCGCGGGTTCATCCTCAAACGTGAGTGATGAACTTGGTGACCAGGTAGCCGTCGAAGGTTTCCTGACCGCCTTCGCTGCCGATGCCGCTGTCCTTGACGCCGCCAAAGGGGGTTTCGGCCAGCGCGCTGCCGAAGTGGTTGATGTTCACCATGCCGACCTCCAGGGCGTTGGACACCTTGGTGGCCGTCTTCAGCGATTCGGTGAAGACATACGAGGACAGGCCGAAGGGCAGGCTGGTGGCCCGCTTGAGCACTTCGTCGGTGTCCTTGAAGCGCACGATGGGGGCCACCGGGCCGAAGGGCTCTTCGGTCATCAGCATGGAGTCATCGGGCACGTCGGTGATGACGGTCGGATTGAAGAAAAAGCCCTTGTCCGAAGGGGCATCACCGCCCAGCACCACCTTGCCGCCACGCTTGCGGGCGTCTTCGATGAATTGGGCCATCACCGGCACACGGCGCTCATGCGCCAGCGGGCCCATCTGCACACCATCGTCCAGACCGTTGCCGACCTTGATGCCGGAGAGGACCTCTGTGAAGGCCGACACAAATGCATCGTAGGCGCCTTCTTGGATATAGAAGCGAGTCGGCGAGATGCAGACCTGGCCGGCGTTGCGGACCTTGAAACGGGCCAGCATGTCTGCGGCGCGCTTGACGTCGGCGTCATTGAACACCAGCACCGGCGAGTGACCGCCCAGTTCCATCGTCACGGGCTTCATGTGCGCGCCGGCCAGGGCGGCCAGTTGCTTGCCCACCGGCACCGAGCCGGTGAACGAGACCTTGCGCACGATCGGCGAGCGGATGAGGTAATCAGAGATCTTGGCCGGTTCGCCCCAGACGATGTTCAGGCAGCCCTTGGGCAGGCCGGCTTCGTGGAACAGACGGGCAATTGCCATCACGGCGCTGGGCGAGTCTTCCGGACCCTTCAGCACGATGGTGCAGCCGGCGCCCAGCGCGGCGCAGATCTTGCGGATGGCCTGGTTGTACGGGAAGTTCCAGGGCGTGAAGGCGACGCACACGCCGATGGGTTCGCGCACGACCATCTGGCGGGCATCCGGATTGCGCGGCGGCACGATGCGGCCGTAGATGCGGCGGCATTCTTCAGCGTGCCAGTCGGCATGTTCGGAGCAGCTGACGATCTCACCCACGGCTTCGGCCAGCGGCTTGCCCTGGTCGAGCGTCATGTTGCGGCCAATGGTCTTGGCCTGCTCACGCGAGAGCTCGCCCACTTTGCGCAGGATGGCGGCGCGCTCCATCGGCGAGGTGCGCTTCCAGGTCTGGAAGGCACGCTCGGCGGCCTGCAGGGCGCGATCCAGATCAGCCTGGCTGGCATGCGGCAACTGACCCAGCACTTCGCGGGTGGCCGGGTTGATCACATCCTGAGTCTTGCGGCCTTCGCCAGAGAGAAACTCACCATCGATATACAAAGCCAATTGTTCGTACATGCCAATCTTTCCTTGGAGGAAGTGGGAGGAATGAAAAAAGGGGGGTGTAAGCCTACGCCCGACAAGAGTCAGTCTAAACCAGCTTGACGGTTGTGGTCTGCACCACTGTGGATCTTATGAAGGGGGCCAATGACGCAGGCCGGGATTGCCCGGGGATGGCAATAGGGGCGGATTGAGTATGATCGTTCCCTACTTTGTCCGCAGCTTGCCCTTGCCGCTGCCAGGAAAGGCCGAGGCAGGGCACCCACTCCGCACAGACCACGCCCCGTGACGCCGACTTCCGCCTCCTCGAACCGCCAAAGCCTGTTCTCCCGTTTGTTGTTCGGTTTCATTTCTTGGTTGCATGTCAGGATCGCGCGGGCCTCGCTGGTGGGCGACCGGCCGATTTTCGACAATCAAGTTTTTCCGTGGGTGCAGGCGCTGGAAGCGCGCACGCCGGCCATCCGTGAGGAGCTGGAGCAACTGTTGCAGGATCGGGACCGTTTGCCCGCTTTTCACGAAATCTCGCCGGATGTCGGCATGATCACGGGCGACAAGCACTGGAAGACCTTTGTGTTCATGGGCTATGGCATGCGCTCGGCGCGTAACCTGGGCCGCTGCCCGGCCACGGCGCAGGCCCTGGGTGACATCCCGGGGGTGCGCACGGCATTTTTCTCCATCCTGGAGCCGGGCAAGCGCATTCCCCTGCACAAAGGGCCGTACAACGGTGTGCTGCGTCTGCATCTGGGCCTGCGTGTCCCGCAGCCGCGTGAGCGTTGCTGGATCGAAGTCGATGGCCAGCGCTATCACTGGCGCGAAGGTGAGGCGGTCATTTTCGATGATCTCTACCCTCATGAAGTGCATAACGACACACCGGGGTTGAGAGCAGTGTTGTTCGTGGACTTCGAGCGGCCTTGCCGTGCGCCGGTGCGCTGGCTCAACCGGCTCGTGCTGGCGCTGGCCCCCATGAGCGACGAGATCCGGCGGGGCAAGGCCAATCACGATGCCTGGGAGCGGGCGTACTACGAAAAGAAATAGGGACGCCATGCCCGGCAAGCAACCGTGGCGCGGATGTGGCAAGCCTTTGTTTTCTCGCTTGAATATGCTTGCATGAAAAATCCGGCTGGGATAGAATAAACAGCTTTCCCAAATTGTTGGTTGGGTTGGCCCAAGCTCGGTGGTGGTAAAACACCCCGGAGAACTTCCCGGATCAGTTGCGGGCGGTTCATCCCAAGAGTTACCTCCGAGGCGCCGCCTCAGGGGAG
>JAEWJD010000362.1 GCA_023386765.1 Pseudomonadota bacterium
GTGTCGATCATCGTCATGGGGCCGGGCAGGGCCCACTTGATGGGCTGCTTGGTCTGCTGGCGCAGGAATTTGGCATCTTCGACAAAGACGGGCTTGGGCGGCTGACCGCGCCCACGACAGTGGGGACGCTGGCGTCATAGCGGTCGCGGATGCGCACGGTTTCACGCTTTTCGAAATCGACGCCGCTGAGGTGTTCGATGAAGGTCGTGACAAAGTGCTGGCGGGTCTGTTCGCCGTCGCTGACGATATCGATGCCGGCGCTTTGCTGCTCCTGCAGGGCGATGCGCAAGGCGTCCTGTTTGGCTTCGGCCAAGGCGTCGCCTTCCAGCTTCCAGGGTGACCAGAGCTTCTCGGGTTCGGCGAGCCAGGAGGGTTTGGGCAGGCTGCCAGCGGTGGAGGTGGGCAAGAGGGTTTTCATAGGAATGCGTCAGTTTGTGATGGGTTGATCAGAGCGCGTAAGCGGCGGCCCACTGGTCGAGTACGTTCTTGTACGGTTTGATGAAGTGCTCTTCGGTGAACTTGCCTTGCTTGACGGCGAGCTGGCTGCGCTCTTCGCGGTCGTAGACGATCTGCGTCGAGGAGTAATCGGCGTTCTTCAGGCTGGGTTGATAGCATTTGCCGGCCGGCGAGTTGGCGTTGTAGATCTCGGGCCGGTAGATGCGCTGGAATGTTTCCATCGTGCTGATCGTGCCGATCAGCTCAAGATTGCTGTAGTCGTTCAGCAGGTCGCCCTGGAAGTAGAAGGCCAGCGGGGCCACGCTGCCGGGCGGCATGAAGAAGCGCACCTGCAGGCCCATCTTCTCGAAGTACTGGTCCGTCGACGAGAAGGCATCCTGCTGGTATTCCACGCCGAGAATGGGGTGCTGGTTGTCGGTGCGCTGATAGGTTTTGCTGGTCGAGACGCTGATGCAGATGACCGGTGGCTTGCCGAAGCGGGATTTGTAGGTGCTGGAGTCCACAAAGTGCCTGAACAGTTTGCCGTGCAGGTCACCGAAATCGTCCGGGGTGCTGAACGTCGGCTGATTCTGGTTGTGTTGCAGCAGGTAGACGCTGAAGTCGTAGTCGCGGACATAGGAGGAGAAATTGTTCCCCACGATGCCCGGGATGCGCTGGCCGGTCTTTTTGTCGATGATGGTCGTTTCCAGGATTTCAATCAGCGGAAACGCTTCATGGCGGCCGTCGGCGTCGACGCGCATCTCGGCGGAGATGATGTCGAGTTCAACGCCGTAGCGATCGCCGGTCGGGTTATCCCATTGCGCCAGGCTGTTGAACCGGTTGTCTACCATCCGCAGGGTGTTGCGCAGGTTCTCCTGGCGGCTTGCCCCTCTGGCCAGGTTGGCAAAGTTGGTCGTCAGGCGCGTGCTGTCAGAGGGCTGGTAATCCTCATCAAAACGGAGGCTCTTGAGGCTGAAGGCAAAGTTCTGGTTCATTGTTATCTGATGCAATACGAGGTGTTGGTGCTTGTTGCGGCCTTACGGGCGTTGCGGTTTCAGGCGGCCGCTCGTTCTTTTGCCGGGGCATGCCTGGACTGGTGGGTCAACCCGACCAGGGGCAAGGCCCGCTGGACAGCGAGCTCGGCCCGCTGGATCAGGGCTTGGTCGTGTACGCGGTAATCCATGAAGTCCTTGTCGGTCGCGTAGACACCCAGCGGCAAGGTGCGTGCCTGAAAGAAACTGAACAGGGGGCGCAACTGGTGATCGATCATCAGCGCATGGCGTTCGCTGCCGCCGGTGGCGGCCAGCAGGACGGGCTTGTCGATGAGCGCATCCTGGTGGATGAAATCGAAGAAGTGCTTGAACAGCCCGGTATAGGAACCGCGATACACCGGGGTTGCCACAATCAGCACATCGGCTTGCTCGACCATGGCCAGTTCCTGCTCGACCAGGTCGGGCAAGTGGGAGCGCCAGACAGCGCCGGAAAAGTGCGGCGCGAGCTGGCCCAGTTCGATCAGACGGGCTTCGCAGGGCAGAGCTTGGGCAATCAGCGCCAGCAGGTGCTCAGTAAGGGCTGCCGCCTTGGAGGGGCGTTGCATCCCGCCCGAAACCGCCACGACGCGGAGTGGATGTGTCATTCCTACTTCTATGGGAATTAATCTGTGCGCCGCCGGGGTCATACCCCATGCTTCGCCCCTGGCCTTTGCCTGCGATGGCGCGGCTGTGTTCAGCCGCTTGTGCGTTTGCGGTGATCCCCGCCAGGCGAGGGATCAGGGTGTTGCCAGCCTGCGGGGTCATGTCGACCCGCCGGAAGTGCCACCCCTTTTTGCAAAGCGCGGCAGAGGTATGGGCCGCCCGGCTGGCATCCCCGCTGTTCAATGGGGAAAATCAGGGCCGTGGCCGCCTCTGCATGATGCAAACAAAAATTGGACTCGATGGTAGCCAGGGGTGATCATGAAGTAAAATGGATTTATTTCACGTATCCATGAGATTTACTCATTCGAATGCTTGAGCGTATCCATCTCAGTATCGTGCAGCAGGTCGAGCAGCAAGGTTCCTTGACCGCTGCGGCCGGTGTCTTGAACCTGACCCAGTCGGCCCTGAGCCACAGTATGAAAAAACTGGAGCAGCAGCTCGGCACGGAAGTCTGGCTGCGCGAAGGCCGCAGTTTGCGGCTGACGCAAGCCGGCCAGTATCTGCTGGCGGTAGCCAACCGCGTGCTGCCGCAGCTGGATCTGGCCGAGGAGCGCCTGGGCCAGTTTGCCCAGGGCGAGCGGGGTGCCCTGCGTATCGGCATGGAGTGCCATCCTTGCTACCAGTGGCTGCTCAAGGTGGTGTCGCCCTATCTGGCGGCCTGGCCGGACGTGGACGTAGACGTGAAGCAGAAGTTCCAGTTCGGCGGCATCGGTGCGCTCTTCGGGTACGAAATCGATCTGCTTGTCACCCCTGATCCCTTGTACAAGCCGGGCCTGAAGTTCGAGCCGGTGTTTGACTACGAGCAAGTGCTGGTCGTGCCCCGGGGCCACGCGCTGGCATCGGTCGCCTACGTCAAGCCCGATCAGCTGACCCGCGAAGTGCTCATCAGTTATCCGGTCGATATCGAGCGGCTGGATATCTATAACCAGTTTCTGCTGCCGGCGGGTGTCACGCCCCGGCGCCACAAAACCATCGAGACCACTGACATCATGCTGCAGATGGTGGCCAGCGGACGGGGCGTGGCCGCCTTGCCGCGCTGGCTGGTCGAGGAATATGCGGCCAAGATGGATGTGGTGCCCTTGCGGTTGGGGGCGCACGGCATCGCCAAGCATATTTACCTGGGTGCGCGTGAAGCCGATATCGCCATTGATTATGTGCGGGCCTTCATCGCCTTGGCTCGCCAGCCGGTGGCGGCGATCGAGGCGCGGCGTGCCGGCAGCGAATGAGTGCTGTCCGGCGGCGATGCGGCTGCATTTTCCCAAGGGTTTTTCCTGCCTCAGGCCATACAAGCGATACTTTTTCCTGGCCGTTGATGACGCTTCTTCCTGCCTCCCTGATGTCCGGCAAGCATGGCAACTTCTTTGATTTCTCCTGATCTGCGCCGGCATGCCGGCCGTCTCACCGATGCCTATTCGCTGGAAGTCAGCGTGAAGGACCTGCCGGCGCTGCGCACGGCAGCGTCGCGGATTCCGCCAGGCACGACCCTTGCCATTCCTTATTTGCCGGGCCAGGACGACGACGCGCGGCTGGCGGCGGCCGTTGCGGTGCGTGCACTGGGCTTTGAGCCCATGCTGCACCTGTCAGCGCGCCGCATTGCATCGCAGGCCGAATTGGAGTCGTTCGTGGCGCGTGCCGTGGCTGAAGCGGCAGTGGCGCGCTGTTTCGTCGTGGCGGGCGACCCGGCCACGCCCTTGGGGCCGTTTGCAGACAGCGCGTCCCTGATCGACACCGGTGTTTTTGAACGGGCCGGGATCAAGGAGATCGGGGTGGGCGGCCATCCCGAAAGCCATCCGGTGATGAGCCCGGCCGATCGTTGGGCAGTGCTCGAGCGGAAGTGCGGCAGTATTGCGCAGCGCGGCATGAGCCCTCTGATCGTCACGCAGTTTGCGTTTGATGCCGATGCTGTCTTGGCCTGGTTGCTGGCGCTACGCGAGCGCGGCATCGGGCATGCCGTACGCCTGGGCGTGCCCGGTCCGGCCGGCGTCGCAGTGCTGGCGCGTTATGCCGCGCTGTGTGGCGTGAGCGCCTGCGCGTCCATGTGGTCGAAGTATGGGCTTTCCCTCGGCAAGCTGTTTGCCACGGC
>JAEWJD010000218.1 GCA_023386765.1 Pseudomonadota bacterium
CACGAGTACGTCGACCTGTACACCCCCTGAGACGGACGGCGGGCAAGGCCCGCCGTCCCCTTACAATGGCGTCTCTTTTCAAAGGATGATGCCGCCATGGCTATGCTCTGGGTCAAGACCTTCCATATTGTCTTCGTCACCTCGTGGTTCGCAGGCCTGTTCTACCTGCCCCGCATCTTCGTCAACCTGGCCGAGGAAAGCGACAATGCCGCACTGCAACGCCTGCTCGGCATGGCGCGTCGCCTTTATCGCTTCATGACCCTGCTGGCCGTGCCGGCCATCCTGCTGGGGCTGTGGCTGTACATCGGCTATGGCATCGGCATGGGCCCGGGCAATGGCTGGATGCATGCCAAGCTGCTGCTGGTCGTATTTCTGATCGGCTACCATCACGCCTGTGGCGTGATGCTGCGCAAGTTCGAGCAAGGCCGCAACAAGCGTCCGCACACTTTCTATCGCTGGTTCAACGAAATCCCGGTGCTGCTGCTCGTGCTGGTCGTGGCTCTGGTCGTCATCAAACCGTTCTAATTTTCCCGCCGGCGCAAGCCCTATCCGTATGTCCCACGATGCAGAAGATCGCCCGCGCAAGACGCTGACGATCAAATCCAAGCCGCCCGCAGAACGCGATGCGCCCCGCAAGCGCAGCGGCGCGCGCGCCCGCCAGGCTTCGCAACTCGAACGCGCCGAGGAGCGCTCGCGCGAGCGGGCCCAGACGCCCGCTCCTGTTTCGCCCCCCACGCCCAGCGGCTATACGGCGCGCCCGTCAGGGCCGGACCGCCCGCGCACCTATGCGTCGGCCGAGCGCGGTACGCGCTCGCGCGGCGACGATCAGGCTGGCGAGAACCGCCGCCGCAGCGGCCTGGGCGTGGTGCGCGACGAAGCCCCGGCCCCTGACTGGGATGACGTCTTCGCCGATCAGGACGCGGGCGGCTCCCCTTCGGTCGACACGCCCCAGGCGTTCCGCCAACGACGCCACAACGGCCGCAGCGCCGAGATATTCCCTTGCTACGCCCCTTGCCCGCAAGGCCTTGAGGACGCCCTCACCGCCGAAATGCAGGCCCTGGGCTTCGACGATGCGCAGGCCGGGCGCGCCGGCTGCGCCTTCACCAGCGACTGGTCGGGCATCCAACGCGCCAATCTGTATTCGCGTCTGGCGGCGCGCATCCTGGTTCAGGTAGGCCAGGCCGACCTGCGTCATGAAGACGAACTGCTCGACCTGGCCTACAGCGTTCCCTGGGAGCGCTGGTTCGGCCCCGAAGACACGCTGCGGGTGGACACCTCGGCCATCAAAAGCCCCGTGCACAGCCTGCAGTACTGCAATCTGCGCGTCAAAGACGGCATCTGCGACCGCCTGCGCGACCGCGAAGGAGCGCGCCCCAGCATCGACACCGTGCGCCCGGACGCCCGGGTGCAGCTTTTCATGTCGGGCACCCACGCCACGCTCTACCTGGACACCTCGGGCGAGTCCCTTTTCAAGCGCGGCTGGCGCCTGGACAAGGGCGAAGCGCCGCTGCGCGAGAACCTGGCGGCCGGCATGCTGGCGCTGGCCGGCTGGGATCCGGCGGCCGCGCTGCTGGACCCTTTCTGTGGCAGCGGCACGATCCTCATCGAAGCCGCCTGGATCGCGCTGGGCGTGCCCCCGGGCATCTCGCGCCCCTTCGGTTTCGAGCGCATGCGCCACCATGATGCGCGCCGCTGGCGCGACCTCAAGGACGATGCCCGCTCGCGCGTGCGCACCCAGCTGGACATCCCGCTGGTCGGCTACGACATCGATCCCCAGGCCATCGAGTTCGCGCGGGCCAACGCCGAGCGCGCCTGGCTGACCGAGGACACCATCCGCTTCGAAGTGGGCGATGCCCGGCAGATGCAGGCACCTGCTCCCGAAGGCTGGATCGTCACCAACCCGCCCTATGGCGAGCGGATGGAGATCGAGGACGAATTCTGGCGCGAATGGTCCACCTGCCTGAAGCAGCAGTTCGCCGGCTGGCAGGCCCACGTCATTTCCAGCGACATGAAACTACCCCAGCGCATGCGCCTGAAGCCCGTGCGCCGCATCCCGCTGCACAATGGCTCCCTTGACTGCCGCCTGTTCGCCTTCGAGCTGGTTGCCTCCAGCTATCGCAAGGAATGACACATCGCTGTCAAACCACCGCAACCTGGCAGCCCCAGACTACGCGCTCACGCTTTGTTGCAGGAAAACCCCGAAACCGGGAAGGCCGGCTTGCAAATCTCTAGGGTTAACCCGTATAATTCGGGTTAACCCTAGAGACAAAGCAAGCAAGCCCCCTGGAGGCTGTGTGATCTACCTCAA
Source organism: Pseudomonadota bacterium (assembly GCA_023386765.1). Taxonomy (GTDB): domain Bacteria; phylum Pseudomonadota; class Gammaproteobacteria; order Burkholderiales; family Burkholderiaceae_B; genus Bordetella. The sequence continues at coordinate 2,309 of JAEWJD010000218.1, forward strand.
CGAAACGACCCGCCTGACCGACGAACTCGAACGCCAGCTGATGCTGCAGGCCATGGAAGAACAATTCCGTCCGCGTCCGATGCGTGCCCTGGCAGCCGGCTTGCGCAAGCTGGCCCTCAGCCTCAAGCAGCTGTTCAGCAGCAAGGCCGGCTCGGCCGCCCACGCGGCGTGATATTCCGGCGCGGCGCCAAAGCGCCCGCCTAGCAGTACCGATTTCCCCTTGGGGGCTGCAAAGCCCCTTTTAAGACCCGCCCTCACCGGCGGGTTTTTTTTGCCGCCTTGTCGATCCCGGCCCGTCCTGGGCCAGGGTGCGTCACGCCCAGCTGCCCTCCTGCCGGACATATCCAGCGGCGAGGCTTGCCCAAGGGCGGGACGCTCGAGTACAACACCGAGCCGACGCCGCCTATCACGCCGCATCCGCCCTTTTCGAACGAGCCCCATGAAACTGTCCCACATCGACGTTTGCAATGCCGTCCTGATGACCGGGTCCGTCACCGGGGCGGCCAAGCTCCTGCACCTGAGCCAGCCGGCCGTGACCAAGCTGCTCTACAGTGCCGAGAACCAGTTGGGCTTCAAGCTCTTTCTGCGCGAGAAGAACAAACTCGTGCCGACCGCCGAGGCTTTGCAGCTGCAGCCCGAGTTCCAGGCGATCGCCCAGCAACTCGATCGGCTGCGCGAACATTCGCGCAGCCTGGCCAACAAACCAACCCACGTGCTGCGGGTCGCCTGTGCGCCGTCGATCGCCGCAGCCCTCATCCCGCAGGCCCTGGAGACTTTCTCGCAGCAGTTCCCGTCGGTCAGTTGCGAAATCGAAGCCCTCACCCACGACAGCATCGTGCAGAAGGTCATGCAGTGCGAATGTGATGTCGGCCTGTCACTGGCCTCGCTGCCCAATCCCGCGTTGGTCGAGGAAGTCCTGGCCAGCGGGGTGATCGTCGGCGTGGGCCCGAACTCGATGATGGACATGGACACCTCGACCGGGCTGTCCATCAACGACCTGGCCCATCTGCCGCTGATTCGTGTACCACCGGGCGGCCCGCATGGCGAAGATCTTGTGCCCCTGGCCAGCGGCAATGCCGCCCTGACCATTTCCACCAATTACCTGGCGCTGCGGCTGGCCGAGCGCGGCATGGGCGTGGCCCTGATCGACTCATTCACGGCCGCCCAGGCGGACCGGCGTCGCAATCGTGTCGTCGCGCTGGATCCGGCGATCCCGGTACGCATTTACTACCTGCGCGCACATCGTGCCCAGGGGCACAACGCTGCCCGGCGTTTCGTGGACATCGTGGCCAGCACGGCCGCCCAGGCGCACCGCGCGTTGACCGAGTCCAGCCAGGCCTGACCTTGCGCTTGCGGCCGTTGCCCGGCGTGTCACCCGGGCGGCCCTGACACGCCCGCGCCTGCGGGCGGGACCCTATTTTGACGCTACGCAGCATAACGAAACGGAATGCCTCGGCCCGTTTTTTCATGCTCGCCACCCGGTGAATTCCCACAGAATCGCAGCAGCCTTGATATTGCAAAAGGCACGGCCCGAGGGCATCGAGCACATCGATGACCCTGACACCTACAAAGGATGCTGTGTGATTGAATTTCGGGACATCCAAAAAACCTATACAAGCGGGAAATCGGAAGTCGTCGCCCTGCGCGGCATCGACATGACGGTAGAGGAAGGAGAAATATTTGGCGTCATCGGCCACTCAGGCGCAGGCAAGTCGACGCTCATCCGCCTGATCAACCTGCTGGAGCGGCCCAGCGCAGGCACCATCAAAGTCTCCGGCGTGGATCTCATGTCGCTCAGCGAGGCCGGACTGCGCCAGTTCCGCCAGCGGGTGGGAATGATTTTCCAGCACTTCAATCTGCTGGGTTCGATGACGGTGGCCGCCAATATCGCTTACGCCATGCGGATCGTAGGCAAGAAGAGCAAGGCCGAGATCGATGCGCGCGTGGACGAATTGCTGGAACTGGTCGGGTTATCGCGCCATAAACACAAGTATCCGAGCCAGCTTTCGGGGGGAGAAAAACAGCGCGTTGGCATCGCCCGGGCCCTGGCCAACGGCCCATCGGTACTGCTGTGTGACGAAGCCACCAGCGCGCTCGACCCCCAGACCACCCAATCCATCCTGCAACTGCTGCGCCGCATCAATGAAGAGCTCAAGCTCACCATTGTGCTGATCACCCACGAGATGGACGTCATCCGCAGGATCTGCGACCGGGTCGCCGTCATCGATGGCGGGCGCATCGTCGAGCAGGGTCCGGTCACCCAGGTTTTCCTGCATCCCCGCCATCAGACAACCCAGCGATTCGTACAGGAAGCCGAAGATGCCGACGACGGCCTGAACGCCATGGACAAACCAGGCGAAGGCCCGGGCCTGTATCGCCTGACCTTCCTCAAGCCGGTGGTGCACCAGCCCATGCTGACGACCACCGCACGCGAATTCGGCGTGGACTTCTCCATTATCTCGGGCCGTTTCGGGGCCATCAAATCCGAGCCCTGTGGGCAGATCCTCGTGCGCCCTCTGGGCGCGGCGGATCGGATCGAGGCTGCCTTGGCCAGCCTGGCGACGCATGGCGTCGATGTCGAACAGATAGGAGGCTGACGATGCAGTGGTTCAACGACTATTTCGCCAATGTGCAATGGCACGAAATCGGCGCGGCCACGGTGGACACCCTGGCCATGCTGGGCGCCTCGCTCAGCCTGACGGTGATCATCGGTCTGCCGCTGGGGGTGGTGCTGTTTCTCATGGGCCCCCGGCAATTGCTGGACTCTCCCAAGACCTATGCGGCGCTGTCCTTTGCCGTCAACGTGCTGCGGTCGATCCCCTTCGTGATCCTGCTGATCGCCATGATCCCGGTGACGGTGCTGTTGACCGGTACGTCCTTCGGCGTGGCCGGGTCGGTGCCCTCGCTGGTGGTGGCCGGCACGCCTTTCTTCGCCCGCCTGATCGAGACGGCACTGCGCGAGGTGGACCGCGGCATCATCGAAGCCTCCCAGGCCATGGGCGCCACCACGCGCCAGATCGTCTTCAACGCCTTGCTGCGCGAAGCCCTGCCGGGCATTCTCGCCGCGGCCACCGTGACCGCGATCGCCCTGGTGTCATACACCGCGCTGGCAGGCGTGGTCGGCGGCGGCGGCCTGGGCGACCTGGCGATCCGCTACGGCTATCAGCGCTTCCAGCTCGACGTGATGGCCATCACCATCGTTTTGCTGTTGCTGATCGTCCAGGCATTGCAGAGCACCGGACACCGCCTGGTGATCCGCTACAGCCACTGATTCCCCACCCGACAAAACCAACAGGAGACAAACCATGTTCAAGCCATTGCTGCTGTGCGTTCTCGCCTGCCTGCCCCTGGGGGCACAGGCTGCCGACAAGCTGATCGTCGGTGCCAGCCCGACCCCGCATGCCGAGGTGCTGGAGAAGATCAAACCGCTACTCGCCAAGCAGGGCGTGGATCTGGAGGTCCGCGTATTCACGGACTTCATTCAACCCAACGCCCAGCTCGCGGAAAAGCGCATCGATGCGAACTTCTTTCAGCACCAGCCCTTCATGAATGAGTTCAACCGCACACGCGGCACCCAGATCGTCAAGGTGGCCGATATCTTCATCGCCCCCTTCGGCGCCTATTCGCGCAAGATCAAGGACGTCCAGGCGTTGCGCGAGAACGCCCTGATTGCGATTCCCAACGACTCAGTCAACGCCGGCCGCGCCCTGCAGCTGCTGCACCAGGCCGGTATTGTGCAACTGGCCGATCCGGCCAACAGCATGGCCACCGAGCGCGACATCGTGGCCAACCCCAAGCACGTGGTGATCAAGCAATTCGAAGCACCCATGCTGCCGCGCACGCTGCCGGAGGTGGACCTGTCCATCATCAACACCACCTATGCGCTCGAAGCCAAGCTCGATCCGCACAAGGACGCACTCTTCCTGGAGGGCGACAAATCGCTCTTCATCAACCTGCTGGCGGCCCGCCCTGACAACAAGGACAGTGAGTCCATGGTCAAGCTGGCCGATGCGCTGCGCTCGCCCGAGGCGCGCGATTTCATCCAGCAGCGCTTCAAGGGCAGCCTGCTTCCCGTGTTCTGACCCGCCTGCCTCCCCAACCCGTAACGCGAAACCCGCCATGAAACGCAAACTCCGATTCGAGACGCTGGCCGTGCACGCCGGCAACAAGGTCGACGCCACCACCGGCGCCGTGGTCGCCCCGATCCATCTTTCCACCACCTTCGAGCGCGATCCGGACGGCGGATACTCGCGGGGTTTCATGTACTCGCGCAATCACAACCCGAACCGCAATGCATTGGAAGATGCCCTCGCCGCACTGGAGGACGGCGCCGCAGCCGCGGCCTTCGGGTCGGGGCTGGCGGCCGTCACGGCGGTGTTTCAAGGCCTGCAGCCCGGCGATCACGTCGTGGCGCCACAGGACATCTACCACGGCACCGCCAATGTGCTGCGGCATTTGTTCGCCAAGTGGGGCGTGACCTTCACCTTCGTGGATATGACGGATCTGGATGCGACCCGCGCAGCCTTACGGCCCGAAACCCGCATTCTGTGGATCGAGACGCCGTCCAATCCGCTCTTGCAATGCACCGATATCAGCGCACTCGCAGAGATGTGCCGAGGCCGCGGGATCCACGTGGTGGCCGACAACACCTTCGCCTCTCCCGCCCTGCAGAACCCGCTGACGCTGGGCTGCGACATGGTGATGCACGCCACCACCAAGTACCTGGGTGGACGTAGCGACGTCCTGGGCGGCGTACTGGTGACGCGCGAGGAGGACACCCACTTCGAGGCCGTGCGCAGCGCGCAGTTGTTCGGTGGCGGCGTTCCCTCGCCGTTCGACTGCTGGCTGGTGATGCGCAGTCTCAGCACGCTGCCTCAGCGGATGGCGGCGCACTGCCGTCACGCCGAAGCCATCGCCGCCTACCTGCAGACGCATCCCAAAGTCTGCGCCGTGCACTACCCCGGCCTGCCGGACAGCCCTTTCCATGCCGTGGCCAAACGCCAGATGCGCGGCTTCGGCGGCATGCTGTCGTTCGAGCTCAGCGAAGGCAGGGACGCCGCCATGGGGGTCGCCGCCAAGGTCGAGCTGTTCACGCGTGCCACCAGCCTGGGCGGTGTGGAAAGCCTGATCGAGCATCGCGCCTCGATCGAGGGCCCGCAGAGCGTGACGCCGCAAGGGCTGCTGCGCGTGTCAGTCGGCCTGGAGCACCCGGACGATTTGATCGACGACCTGGCACAGGCGCTTGAACAGGTGTGAGCGCCGCCACGCAGGTCCGGGACTCGGCTGGCTGGCGCAACGGCGGCGTGCTGGTCGTCATCCTGGCGCAGTGCCTTGGCACGTCGCTGTGGTTCAGCCCGGCAGGTGCGGCAAACGGGTTGATTGCGCGCTGGCAATTGAGCGGTGCCCAGTTTTCCTGGCTGCTGGCGGCCACGCAACTGGGTTTTATCGCCGGCTCCTTCGCGCTGGCACTGACCGGCGCTGCCGACCGCCGCTCCACCAGCCGGGTCTTTGCCTGCAGTTGCCTGATCGGTGCGCTGGCCAACGCCGCGCTGACCCTGCCGGGGCTGGGCTTCGGCCCGGCCTGGTGGCTGCGGGTGCTGGTGGGCATCAGTCTGGCCGGCATCTACCCCCTGGGGATGAAGCTGGTGGTGCAATGGATGGGAGGCAAGCCCGCGCTCGCACTGGCCTGGCTGGTCGCCATGCTGACACTGGGTACCGCCACGCCCCATGCGCTGCGCGCCATCGGGCTAGCCTGGCCCTGGGAAGCAGTGCTGCTTGGCGCTTCGCTGCTCGCGCTGGCAGGCGGCGCGCTGGTAGCCCTGGTGGGCGACGGCCGTGCCCGCCCCCCCGTCTCGCAGCCCTTGCGGGTCAGCGCGCATGATCTGCGGGCGCTGCTTGGCCTGGCCCGCCTGCGCGCTGCCGCTTGCGGCTATTTCGGCCACATGTGGGAGCTGTATGCCTTCTGGGCCGTGGTGCCGGCGCTGTGCCTGGCGATCGGCGCCTCGCCCGAGGGTCCGGTACCCGCGTCCTCGCCGGGTTGGCTGGCGGCCATGGTCATCGCTGGCGGCGCCTTCGGCTGCATCCTGGGCGGCTATCTCGCACGCCGCCTGGGCAGCGCACGCGTGGCCTGCGCCGCGCTGGCCGGCTCCGGCCTGATCTGCCTGCTCTACCCCCTGCTGCCGGAATCGATGAGCGGCTTGCGCCTGGCGGCGCTGCTGCTGTGGGGCACCCTGGTGGTGGCCGACTCGCCGCAGTTCTCGGCGCTTTCGGCCCAGGCCGCCCCGCCACAGCTGCTGGGCCTGGCACTGGTACTGCAGAACGGCATCGGCTTTCTCATTTCGGTCATTTCCATCGTGCTGCTCAGCAGCCTGATGGATCTTTGGGGAGCACGCGCCTTGTGGCTGCTGGCCCCCGGTCCCCTGCTCGGTCTCTGGGCCATGCGCGGCCAGCTCGGCCGCCCGCGCCCGCGCGTCAACAAAGAGGATTGAAGTTATGCATGCACTCGTTCAAGCATCCCTGGCGCTCGCGCAGCACCTGATCGCGCTGCGCCGCGAGCTGCACATGCAGCCGGAACTGTCTTTCTCCGAGCGCGACACCGCGCTGAGGATACGCGCCGAACTGGATCGCCTGGACATCCCCTGGGAGGCGGTGGGCGAGCACGGCATCGTGGCCACGATCACCGGCACCCGGACCGACCAGGCGGTGCTGCTGCGTGCCGACATGGATGCCTTACCCATCCAGGAAGAAAACGAGGCGTTGAGCTATCGCTCACGCCGTCCAGGCGTAATGCATGCCTGCGGTCACGATGGCCATGTAGCCCTGCTGCTGGGTGCGGCCCAGCTGCTCAAGCAACGCCAATCCCGTCTGCAGGGGATGGTCAAGCTGTGCTTCCAGCAGGCCGAGGAACGCGGCGGCGGCACAGCTGAAATGATTGCGCATTTACGTGGCCAGCCCCTGGTCAGCGCGTTCGCCATCCACCTCTGGTCCGAATTGCAGGCAGGTCAGATCTGCACCCGCAGCGGCCCGCGCATGGCGGGCTGCGACAATTTCGAGATCCTGCTGCAGGGCCGAGGCACCCATGGCGCCCATCCGCATCGCGGCATCGACCCGTTGCTGGCCGCCGCCGCCGTCGCCCAGGAAGCTTCCCTGCTGCCGCGTCGCGAGATCGACCCCACCCATCCGGCGGTGCTGTCCTTCGGCAAGCTGCAATCCGGCCAGGCGGGCAATGTCATCCCGCAGCGTGCCGAGCTGGCCGGCAGCATTCGCTGGGCCCTGCCCGAAGACGGCGACCGGCTCAAGGCCGCCCTGGAGCGCGTGGTCCACAACGTGGCGGCCGCCCACCGGGTCGAAGCCAGCCTGACCATCCGGCGCGGCGGCGGCGCCCTCGTCAACGACACTGCCGACAGCGCGCTGGCCACCGATTGCGTGCGCGAGCTGTACGGCCCGCAGGCAGTGACGCTGTTCCCGCCGCTCATGGTGTCGGAGAATTTCGGCGACTTCTTCGCCCTGTGCCCTGGCCTGATGGCCCTGGTCGGTGCCCAGAACGAAGCCGTGGGTGCGTGTTATCCGCATCACCACCCCCGGTTCAACATCGACGAAAGCGCCCTGTCACAAGGCGCTGCCCTGATGGCGCAATACGCCATCCGCCGCCTCGCGCCGGCCGCCGCCTGACCCGGCTGAGTTTATCAATGCAGCGGCGCCCCGGCGGCGGCGCTGCTCGGTCCTTTATCCTTGACGCTTAAATATAATGTAAACTCAATTCATTCTCATTTATCTTCACCGATTCCTTGATGGCGTCGGAATCCCGAAGTCATCGTGCGCCCCGCCGAGTTTCCGTTTTCGCCCTCGCCGTTCGAAAACCTCTACGCTGAACACCACACCTGGCTTCAGGGTTGGTTGCGCCGTCAGTTGGGCGATACATTTTCGGCTGCCGACCTGGCACAGGACACATTCCTCAGCGTGCTGACGGCCGGCACGGCACGTCAGATCGTCCAGCCCCGCCCTTTTCTCGCCACGATCGCGCGCCGGCTGGTCTGGCGCCACCGCCGCCGCCTGCAACTGGAATCCGCCTACCTCGAATGGCTGGCCGGCCTGCCAGCCTCCCTGGCACCCAGTGCCGAAGCCCACCTGAGCGCGCTGCAGGCCTTGCAGCAAGTGGACCGCGCCCTGGACGGCCTGCCCGCCAAGGTCAAAGAGGCTTTCCTGCTGGCCCAGTTCGAAGGGCTGGGCTACGCGGAGATCGCACAACGCCTGAAAGTGTCGAGCAGCTCGGTCAAGCAGTACCTGACGCGCGCCAACCGGCAGTGCCTGTTCTCGCTTCCCTAGCGGCCGCCCATGCCCGCATCCAGCCTCTCTCAACACGGCGGCAGCCCTCCCATGGCCTGCGGCGAACCGATCAGCGAACGCATCGCCGATGAGGCCGCCGAATGGCTGACCCTGCTGATGTCCCCGGAAGCCGACGACACGCTGCGGCAACGCTGGCAGAGCTGGCGGATCAGCGACCCCGATCATGAGCGTGCCTGGCGGCATATCGAAGCCGTAAGCCAACGCCTGAAGTCCCTGCAACCGGAAGCCGGCTATCAGGTGCTGTCTCCTTTTGGCGGCCTGCGCCGCCCTGCGCGCCGTCGCCTGCTGGGCCTGATGGCGCTGGGCCTGGGTGCGGGCGGCGCCACATTGGCCATTGGCCGCAGTCAGCCCTGGCAGACCCGCATGGCCGACTATCGGGTGGGCACCGGCCAGCAACGCGAGATCGGCCTGTCCGATGGCAGCCGGGTCCGCCTGAATACGGCCAGCGCCATCGACGTGCGCTTCGATGAACGGCAAAGGCTCGTTCACCTGGTCGCCGGAGAAATCGAGGTAAGCACCGGCCCCAAGGAGGCACGCCCCTTTTTTGTCTCGACGCCCCAAGGCCGCATCCAGGCCTTGGGCACGCGTTTCCATGTCCGCCTGGACGGACACGACAGCCGCGTCACCGTGCTGAAGCACGCCGTGGCCATCCTGCCCGCTCAGGGAGGAGAGCCCTATGTCCTGCACGCCGGCGAGCACACCTCCTTCCGATGCGACGGGGTGCTCGCCGCCCGCGCACTGGGCGCCGCTGACACGGCCTGGATACGGGGGCAACTGATCGCCACGGACATGCGCCTGGTCGATTTCATCGCCGAGTTGAGCCGGTATCGGCCAGGCCTGTTGCAGTGCGATCCGGCCGTCGCCGGATTACGCCTGTCAGGCGTTTTCCCCTTGCAGGACACCGACAGGATCCTGCAGACCTTGCCCAACGTGCTGCCGGTGCAGATTCGCCGCCGCACAGGCTACTGGGTCTCGGTCCACCCCCGGGCGGAGGATGCATGACAACGCCGCCCCCCACTGCCTGCGCCGGCCTGCCGCAAGCCGCGCGACGCGCTGCCAGACGCGGCGTCGCATTTCGTTTCAATTTTCCGGATTCTCGGGCTGCCCGATCGGTGCGCTGGGGACACCTACCAAGTGAGGACTTTGTTTCATCCCCGCCTCTCTTGGAGCCCGATATGCCGTTCGTTTTCCGCCGGCTGCTCAGCCAGCGTGCGCCCTGCCTGCCCCACTCTGCCCGTTTGCCCCGATATGCCGCCCGCGGCATCACGGCGGCCGCCTGCGCACTTGCTTTCGGCATCCCTGGCACGCCCCCCGCCCGGGCAGCCGAGGCCCAGGCCGGGCCGGCTGTCATGCCGACCTACCACATCGCTGCCGGGCCGCTGGCGGCGGCGCTGCGCCAGTTTGCCGGCCAGGCAGATATCCTGCTCACCTTCACCGAGGCCCAGACCCAAGGCAAGCAGACCGCAGGTCTGCAAGGCCGTCACCGGCCCGCAGAAGCCCTGCAACACCTGCTGGCCGATACCGGCCTGGTGGCCCGCCAGCTGGACAGCGGTGCTTATGTCCTACAGGCCGCCTCGCCGCTGACGGGCCCCGCCGCCACGCTGGCCCCCGTGCAGGTGACCGCTCACGCGCTGCGGGCCGGCGACCTGCCGCCCGCGCTGCCCGGCGGCCAGGCCGCCAGCGG
>JAEWJD010000400.1 GCA_023386765.1 Pseudomonadota bacterium
AGGTTGCCCATACCCTGCAGGAACAGGGCGTGACGCTGGCACACCCCTTCGAGGTCATTGACTTCCTGTCCGAGGAACCGAGCGACTACGGCATTTCCTGCGTCGGCAGCCGCGCCCTGTCGGGCCAGTTGCAGGCCGAGCAGCTGGCTGCGCGCAATGCCGAGGGCGAAACCCTGGCGCAAGGGCTGCGGCGCATCGGCGGCGATCCGGATGCGCTGGCGGCCCCCTTGCGCGGCCCCGGCGGCACGGCCGCCTTCGTCGAGCTGCACATCGAACAGGGGCCGGTGCTGGAGACTCGCGGCCTGCCCATCGGCGTGGTCACCAATATCGTCGGCATCCGGCGCGTGCTGATCACGGTGCACGGCCAGCCCGATCACGCCGGCACCACCCCCATGGATATCCGTCGCGACGCCCTGGTCGGCGCGGCCCGGGTCATCGATGCGGCCCACGCCCGCGCCACGGCACTGGCCGGCAAGCCGCATTACGTGGTCGCCACTATTGGTCGCATCGCCATGACGCCGAACGCGCCCAATGCGGTTCCCGGACAGGTCGAACTGTTGATGGAAGTGCGCAGCGACAGCGACGCCGTGCTGGATGACTTCCCCGAAGCCGTGATGCAGGCAGTGCAGGCACCCCTGGCGCAACTGCGCCTGAGCGCGAGCTGCGCGCCGGTCAGCCGGGCCCGGCCGACCGACTGCTCGCCGCTGGTGATGGACGCGGTACAGACCGCCGCCGATCATCTGGGTTACGCCAATATGCGCCTGCCCAGCGGCGCAGGCCATGATGCGGTCTACATGGCGCCGACCGGCCCGATCGGGATGATCTTCATCCCCTGCCTCAATGGCCGCAGCCACTGCCCGGAAGAATCCATCACGCCAGCCCAACTGCTGGACGGCACGCGCGTGCTGTACGAAACCGTGCTGGAGCTGGACCGCCGCCTCAGCCGGGGCTGACCGGCCTGCGGCCGCCAGGCGGCGTGCCAGAGGGCCGTCGCCCGGTCCGGGTTCAGCCGCCCAGGCCGCCCGTATCCAGGCTGAACGCCGCCGCGGCGCGGCCGATGCGGTCATTGACCGCATCCCAGGCGGGATCGGCCGGCGGCGCCTGCACCCAGATGCGGGCATAGCCTTGCGTATCCAGGTCGCGCAACGTGGCGTACAGCGCCTGGGCATAGCGCGCCGGGTCGGCCGGCACGCGATGGCAATCCAGGCCCGGCAGATCGGCGTGCCAGCCATAGGTCACCAGCGCGCTGCGTCCGGGCGGCAGGCCCTGTTGCATCAGATGCGCCCAGGCAGTCTCGTCAAGCAGGGCCAGCGGCGTGCGGGGCGCGTAGTGCGCCTTGAGCGTGCCCGAGGCGCGCGGCGCGGCTGCATCGGGACGACGCACCGGCACACCCAGTACCTGCGCCAGTTGCGCGGCGCTGATATGCCCGGGGCGCAGCAACACCGGGCCCGCCCCCTGATCCAGGCGGGACAGGTCCAGGATGGTGGACTCGATGCCGACCTCGGCGGCGCCGCCATCGAGCACCGGCATGCCGGCGGCCACTTCCTGGGGGAATTCGCTGCGCACATGCCCGGCCTGGGTCGGCGAGACATGGCCGAAGGTATTGGCCGACGGTGCCGCCACGCCTGCCTGCCCGCCCGGTTTGAGCGCGGCAAAAGCGGCCAGCAGCGCCTGGGCGACCGGATGCGAAGGGCAACGGATGCCGATGCTGTCCTGCCCGCCGCTGACCGCTTCGCCGACGCCGGGCCGGCGCTTGAGGATCAGCGTCAGCGGGCCGGGCCAGAAGGCCGCGATGAGGCGCTCGGCCTCGGGCGGCACCTCGCTGGCCCAATGCCGCAGATCGGCCTGCGGCGCCACGTGCACGATGACCGGGTGGGTCGCCGGGCGCCCCTTGGCGGCATAGATGCGCGCCACGGCCTCGGGATTCTCGGCATCGGCGCCCAGGCCATAGACCGTCTCGGTCGGGAAGGCGACCAGGCCGCCTTCGGCCAGCCGCTGCGCCGCGGCAGCGATCACGGCATCAGCCATGGCGGACATCCGGCGCCGGCAGGCCCAGCGCCTGGGCCACGCTTGCGGCATCGGCCTGCGCCTTGGCCAGCGGATGGCTGACCACCGTCAGGTGGCCCATCTTGCGGCCACGACGGGCCTCTTCCTTGCCGTACAGATGCAGCTTGGCGCAATCCACCGCCAAGGCGCCCGCCCAGTCGGGCTCGCGCGGCGTGTCGCCGTCGAACCAGCTGTCGCCCAGCAGATTGAGCATGACCGCCGGCGCCAGCAGCGTGGTGCTGCCCAGCGGCAAGCCGGCCATCACGCGCGCCTGCTGCTCGAACTGGCTGGTGACGCAGGCGTCCAGGGTGTAGTGGCCGCTGTTATGCGGGCGCGGTGCCATTTCGTTGACCACCAGCGCGCCATTGCGCAGCACGAAGAACTCCACGCACAGCACGCCGTGGTAATCGAGACCCTGGGCGATCGCCTGGGCCGCCTGGCGCGCCTGGTCCTGCAACGCCCGCGAACCTTCCTCGCCGACCGTGGACACGGCCAGGATGCCATCGTGGTGGACGTTGCGCGCAATCGGAAACACCACGTTGGCGCCATCGAAGCCGCGCGCGATGATCACCGATATCTCGTGATCCAGCGGCAACAGCGCTTCCAGCACACAGGGCACGCCACCGAAGGCCTCAAAGGCCGCCAGCGCGTCTTCGCGATTGCTGACGCGCGCCTGGCCCTTGCCGTCGTAGCCCAGGCGGGCGGCCTTCAAGATGCCCGGGAACAGATGCTCGCCAGCGGTGCGCAGGTCATCGGCGCCGTGCACCGCCACATAAGGCGCCACGGCGATGCCCTGCGCGGCGATGAACTGTTTCTCCGCGATGCGATCCTGCGCCACCGCGACGGCGTCGCCCGACGGGCTGACGCGGCAACGCCGGGCCAGGGTACGCAGGCTGTCGGCAGGCACGTTCTCGAACTCGGTGCTGATCACGGTGCAGCGATCGGCCAGCGCGGCCAGGCCGGCGGCATCGTCATAGGCGGCACAGATATGCAGATCGGCCACGCGGCCGGCCGGGCAATCCTGGGCGGGATCCAGCACCGCCACGCGATAGCCCAGGCTTTGTGCGGCATGGCAGAACATGCGGCCCAGTTGCCCGCCGCCCAGCAGGCCCAGCCAGCCACCAGGGGCAACGATGAGTTCGGAGTGAGATTGCGACATGGTCAGTCCCGCGCGGGGCGGGGAAAACAGGGCATCCCGAAGGACGCCGCGATCAGGAAAGCCGCCCGCGCCGGGCGCAGGCGGCACGAACAGGGATCAGGCCTGCGGCGGCAGCGTCATGTTGCGCGCCGTCTCGGTCTGCGCGGCACGGAACGCCACCAGCTTGGCGTGCAGGGCATCATCGGTGGTGGCCAGGGTGGCGATGGCATGCAGCGCCGCATTGGCGGCCCCGGCCTCGCCGATGGCGAACGTGGCCACCGGCACGCCCTTGGGCATCTGCACGATGGACAGCAGCGAATCCTCGCCGCGCAGATAGCGCGAAGGCACGGGCACGCCGAACACCGGCACTTCGGTCAGGGCGGCCATCATGCCCGGCAGGTGGGCCGCGCCCCCTGCACCGGCGATGATGGCGCGCAGGCCGCGGCTGCGCGCCTGCGCGCCATAGTCGGCCATATCCTGGGGCATGCGATGCGCGGAAATCACGCGCGCCTCGAAAGGCACGCCGAACGACTCCAGCATCGCCACGGCATTTTTCATGACCTCCCAATCGCTGGAAGATCCCATGATGACGCCCACCACAGGGGCGCCGGTAACCGAAGAGTGTGTGGTCATGAGCGGGTTCGATGCGCCCGGGCGGCGCAGCAGTGAGGAAACCAGGCCGGGTATGCTCCCGGCCGCGAAGGCAGTTATTTTACCCGCCTTCTGGGGCCTCCCCCAGAAGAGGGCTCCCCATGCCGGGCGGAAACGGCCCGACGGGCCGTAAATGCCGGCGGCAGCGGCCCCCGCGGGGCGCCCAACGGTGGCGCCACATCCGCGCGATGC